>DAINPC010000042.1:0-12821 GCA_036743695.1 Solirubrobacteraceae bacterium
AGAGGTATTCCATGGCGAAGTGCACGCCGTCGAGCTCCCGGCCGGGGACGGACAGCTCGCGCGGCACGCGCGAGCCGGTAGCCAGCACGACCGCATCGAAGCCCGCGTGCAGCTCCTCGACGGTGACGTCGCGTCCCACGTCCACCCCGCAGCGGACCTCGACGCCCTCGGCGATCAGCTGCTCGACGCGCCTCTGCACGACGGTCTTCTCGATCTTGAAGTCGGGCACCCCGAAGCGCACCAGCCCGCCGATGGCCTCGTCGCGCTCGAACAGCGTCACCCCGTGGCCGGCCCTGCGCAGCTGCTGCGCGGCGGCCATGCCCGCCGGGCCGGAGCCGACCACGGCCACCGCCTGGCCGGTTTCGCGCCGCGGGCTGGGAGGTTGTGGCGTTACCCAGCCCTCAGCCCAGGCGCGGTTGATGATGGCGTTCTCGACCTGTTTGATCGTGACCGCCTCGCCCTCGCGGATCTCGAGCACGCAGGCCGCCTCGCACGGCGCCGGGCACAGGCGCCCGGTGAACTCGGGGAAGTTGTTGGTGGCGTGCAGCTGCGCGATCGCGTCCTGGAAGCGGTCGCGGTAGACGAGGTCGTTCCAGTCGGGGATCAGATTCCCCAGCGGGCAGCCGTTGTGGCAGAAGGGCACACCGCAGTCCATGCAGCGGGCGCCCTGTTCGCGCAGCTCATCCACCGGCCGCTGCAGCTGAAACTCGCGGTAGTCGTGCACGCGCTCAAGGGGGTCCCGGTGGGGAACCCCGTGGCGCTCGATCTTCAGGAAGCCCCCGAGCTTGCCCATCAGGCGCCCGTCTCGCCGACCGCGTCCAGCGGCCGGCCGGCCACCACGCCTCCGTTTTCAGCGGCGCGGGCAGCCAGCGCCTCTTCCTCGGCACGCTCGCGCAGCACGCGCTTGTAGTCGTGGGGCATGACCTTCACGAAGGCACCCCTGCCGAGCAGTTCCTCCCACTCGGCCAGCACGCGCGCCGCCACGGGCGAGTCGGTGCGGCGCAGGTGCTCCTCGACCATCGCGCGCAGCTCGATCGCGTCCGCGGCCGAGACCTCTTCGAAGCCGACCATGCCCATGTTGCAGCGCTCGGGGAAGCTGCCCCGCTCGTCGAGCACGTAGGCGACGCCGCCGCTCATGCCGGCGGCGAAGTTGCGCCCGGTGGGGCCCAGCACGACCACGCGCCCGCCGGTCATGTACTCGCAGCCGTGGTCGCCGACACCCTCCACGACCGCCCATGCGCCGGAGTTGCGCACGGCGAAGCGCTCGCCGGCGAGGCCGCGGAAGAAGGCCCGTCCGGCGGTTGCGCCGTAGAGCACGGTGTTGCCGACGATCACGTTCTCCTCCGCCTTGAAGTGGGCGCCCATGCCCTCTCGGGGGCGTACCGAGAACACCCCGCCGGAGAGTCCCTTGCCGGCGTAGTCGTTGGCGTCGCCGCGCAGGCTGAAGGTGACCCCGGGGGCCAGCCAGCCAGCGAAGCTCTGCCCCGCCGAGCCCTGGAAGTCAACGACGATCGAGTCCTCCGCCAGCCCGCCCGCGCCGGAGCGCTGGGCGATGTGGCTGGAGAGGATGCCGCCGACGCAGCGATTGCGATTGCGGATCTCCAGGGCCAGCTTGACCGGCTCGCGCCGTTGCAGAGCGAGCTGGGAGCGCTCCACGAGCTGCCAGTCCAGGGCGTCCCGGAGCACCTCCGGGGGCGCTTCCACACGCCGGCGCGGCGCCCCCTCGGGCAGCTCGATGTGGGTGAGGATGTGGGTGAGGTCCACCCCGCGCGCCTTCCAGTGCTCGACCGCCTCGCCCACGCCCAGCAGGTCAACCCGGCCGATCGCCTCATCGAGCGAGCGCAGCCCGACCGAGGCGAGAATCTCGCGCACCTCCTCGGCGACGAAGAAGAAGAAGTTGACCACGTGCTCAGGGGTGCCCTTGAAGCGCTTGCGCAGCTCCGGGTCCTGCGTGGCGATGCCCACGGGACACGTGTTCAGATGGCAGGCCCGCATCATGATGCAGCCCGTGGCGATCAGCGGCGCTGTCGAGAAGCCCATCTCGTCCGCGCCGAGCATCGCGGCGATGACCACGTCGCGGCCGGTCTTCAGCTGGCCGTCGGTCTGCACGGTGATGCGCGAGCGCAGGTCGTTGAGCAGCAGCGTCTGCTGTGTCTCCGCGAGGCCGATCTCCCAGGGCACGCCGGCGGCCTGGATCGAGGACAGCGGCGAGGCGCCGGTGCCGCCGTCGTGGCCGGCGATCAGCACGCGGTCGGCGTTCGCCTTGGAAACGCCCGCCGCCACCGTTCCGACCCCCACCTCGGAGACGAGCTTGACCGACACCTGCGCCCTCGGGTTGGCGCAGCGCAGGTCGTAGATCAGCTGCTTGAGGTCCTCGATCGAGTAGATGTCGTGGTGGGGAGGCGGTGATATCAGCCCGACGCCGGGGGTGGTGTGGCGGATCGAGCCGATGTAGTCGTCAACCTTGTACCCGGGCAGCTGGCCGCCCTCGCCCGGCTTGGCGCCCTGGGCCATCTTGATCTGCAACTCGTCCGCGTTGACCAGGTAGTGGATGGTCACGCCGAAGCGCCCGGAGGCGACCTGCTTGATGGCCGAGCGGCGGCTGTCGCCGTTGGCGTCCGGGAGGAAGCGCGAGGGGTCCTCCCCGCCCTCGCCCGTGTTGGAGCGTCCGCCCAGGCGGTTCATGGCGATCGCCAGCGTCTCGTGCGCCTCGCGCGAGATCGAGCCCAGGCTCATGGCGCCGGTGCAGAAGCGCTTGACGATCTCGCTCGCCGCCTGGACCTCGTGCAATGGGATCGCCCGCCCGCCCGCCCGCCCCTCCGCCCGCCCGCCCGGCTCGGCCGGCTCGGCCGGCTCGGCCGGGGTGTCGCCGATCCGGAGCAGGCCGCGCAACGTGGCCCTGCGCGCGGCGTCCTCGTTGACCCGGCGCGCGTACTCGCGGTACTTCTCGAACGCCGGGCTCTCGCGCACGGCCTCGTGCGCCTGGCGGTCGCCCTTCAGGGCGCCGGCCACGTCGCCGTTCACCGCCCGCACGGCGTGCTGGACGAGCGCGATGGTCTCGGGGTTCCACATGTGGTGCTCGCCGTCGCGACGCCAGGCGTAGACGCCGCCGACGGGCAGCAGCTCGTCGTGGGGCACGGGGTAGGCGCGGGCGTGGCGCTGGAGCGCCTCCAACGCCAGCACGCCCAGGCCGATTCCGCCGATGCGCGAGGCGGTGCCCGTGAAGTGCGTGTCGATCAGCTCCTTCTCCAGACCCACCGCCTCGAAGATCTGCGCGCCGCGGTAGGACTGGATCGTGGAGATGCCCATCTTGGAGATCGTCTTCAGCAGCCCTTTGCCGACCGCCTTGACCACGTTCTGAGCGGCCTGCTCGGCGCTGACGGACTCCTGCCTGCCGCCCGCTCCCGCCCGCATGATGCGCCCTTCGAGCACCATCTCGTCGAGCGTCTCGAGCAGCAGATAGGGGTTGATCGCACTGGCGCCGTAGCCGATCAGCGTGGCGAAGTGGTGCACCTCGCGCGGCTCGCCCGACTCCACGATGATGCCCGCGCGCAGGCGTGTGCCGGCCAGCACGAGATGGTGGTGGACGGCGGCGACTGCCAGCAGCGATGGGACCGGCGCGCGGCGAGGTCCGAGCTGCCTGTCGGAGAGGATGATGATGTTGACGCGTTCGGCGATCGCCTCGCGCGCCTGGCGGCAGATCCGCTTGAGCGCCTCGCTCATCCCGTCGGGTCCCTCCGCCACCGGCCAGGTGATGTCGATCGTGCGGGCCGCGTACACGTCGTGGGCGACGTGGCGCAGGGTCTCCAGCTCGCGGTTGAGCAGGATCGGCTGGTCGAGCAGCAGCTTGTGGGCGTGCTCCGGGGTTTCGTCGAACAGGTTGCGCTCGTTGCCCAGGCTGGTGGCCAGGCTCATGACGATCTCCTCGCGGATCGGGTCGATCGGCGGGTTGGTGACCTGGGCGAACAGCTGCTTGAAGTAGGAGAACAGCGGCGGCGCCTGGTCGGAGAGCACCGCCAGCGCGAGGTCGTTGCCCATCGAGCCGATCGGCTCCGCCCCGTCGATGGCCATCGGCGCGAGCAGCACGCTCAGATCCTCCTGGGAGTAGCCGAAGGCGCGCTGGCGCAGGCGCAGCGGCTGGCCGGAGATCGTGACTTCGCTGGACGGCGGCAGCTCGGAGAAGTGCACGGCGTTGCGCGCGTACCACTCGCCGTAGGGACGGTGGCCCGCAACCTCGCGCTTGACCTCCTCGTCCTCCACGATCCGGCCGCGCTCGAGATCCACGAGGAACAGCTTGCCCGGCTGCAGGCGCCCGAGGCGGCGCACCTGCTCGGGCGGGATGTCGAGCAGGCCGGACTCCGAGCCGAGCACCACGTGCCCGTCGGTGGTCTCCACCCAGCGCCCAGGCCGCAGCCCGTTGCGGTCGAGCGTGGCGCCGACCACGCGTCCGTCGGTGAAGGCCACCGAGGCGGGACCGTCCCACGGCTCCATCAGGCACGCGTGGAAGGCGTAGAACCCCTTCAGGTAGTCGGGCAGGTCGTCGCGGTCGCGGTAGGCCTCGGGGATCATCATCATCGCCGCGTGCGGCAGCGAGCGCCCGGCGAGCATCAGCAGCTCGAGCACGTTGTCGAAGGTCGCCGAGTCGGAGTTGCCCGCGCTGACGACCGGCAGGATCTTCTCCAGGTCCTCGCCGAACAGCTCGCTGCGCAGCTCGCTCTCTCGCGCGCGCATCCAGTTGACGTTGCCCATCACCGTGTTGATCTCGCCGTTGTGGCAGATCACGCGGTAGGGGTGCGCGAGCTCCCAGCTGGGGAACGTGTTGGTGGAGAAGCGCGAGTGCACCAGGGCGAGGGCGCTCTTGGTGCGCTCGTCGCGCAGATCCTCGTAGAAGGCCGCCAGCTGGTAGCTGATCAGCATGCCCTTGTAGTTGATCGTCCGGGAGGAGCTCGACGTCACGTACAGGCCGGGATCCTCCGCGTTCAGCTCGCACACGCGGCGGATCACGTACAGCTTGCGCTCGAAGGCGTCCCGGTCGTCCTTCTGGGCGGCGCCCGCGCCGACGAACAGCTGGCGGATCACCGGGCGGCAGGCGGCGGCCACCTCGCCCGTCTCCTGCTCGCAGACCGGCACCTCGCGCCAGCCCAGCAGCCGCTGGCCGAGCTCGCCCACGGTCCGCTCCAGCAGGGCTTCCAGGCGCCCCCGGGCGGCGTTGTCGCTCGGCAGGAAGCACATCAGCACCCCATATGCCCCCAGCGGCGGCAGCTCGAAGTCGACGACCGCGCGCAGCAGCTCGTCGGGCATCTGCATGAGGATCCCAGCGCCGTCGCCCGTGCGCGGATCCGCCCCGGAGGCGCCGCGGTGCTCCAGGTTCTCCAGCGCGGTGATCGCGCGCGAGACCACCTCGTGCGTGGGTTGGTTGTCCAGGCGCGCCACCATCCCGACCCCGCAGGCGTCGTGCTCGAAGCGGGGGTCGTAAAGGCCGACGGCCTTTGGCGGCTGCTTGATGTGCGAATTCATGGAAGTGCTCCCTTGGGGCGGTGCATCCCGCGCGTAGGGCTGGGCACACCCCCTTTGCGGGCACACCCACCGTGGCGCAGGCAGGCGGGCACCTGAGGCGGAGCCAGAAAGCCTAGCAGCGAAGAGGCGGCGCAAACCGTCGCCTCGTGAAACTCTTCAGCGCCCGAAACGGACCCGTGCGGGCCGCGTTCAGGCGCCCTGCAGCCCGCCGCCGTCGTGGTCGGGCGGATCCGGGCCCGGATGATCGCGCAGCGTCTCCTGCTCGCCCCACGAGCACAGGCCCGCACGGCCCGGGCAGGTCAGGCACAGGCTGCGATGCGGCTGTGGGCTGACGCTGAAGCCGGCCTCGCGCGCTCGCGCCACGCGCGCCGTCAGGCTCCGCTCCAGCGCCTCGCGCTCGCCCGCGCTGTAGCGCGCCGCCACCCATTCGTGGGGACGCTCGAGGAACCAGTGCACGATCTCCACCTGCGCGGCGCCTTCGCGCAGCACGGCGAGCGCATAGATCAGGCGCTGGATCCCGTACTCGCGCTCAACGAGCGCACCCAGGTCGGCGTCGGGCCCAACGCGGTCGCTCTTGTAGTCGAGAACCAGCCAGCCGCCTTCGACCTCGCGAGCGAGCAGGTCAACGACGCCCGTCACCAGCGGCCCGCCGTCCGCGAGCGAGAACGCGAACGGGTACTCGCGGCGCACGTCCTGAGCCGCGGCCACGCGCACCGCCGGCTCAGACCGGCCGGCCGTCTCGATCAGCTCGGCGATCTGCGCGCCTTCACCCGCAGCCAGGCGCATTCCCAGCTCGCGCGCGAGCCCCGCCACCCGCTCCGGCGTGGGCGCGACCGGAGTCGTGAAGTCCAGCGACTCCAGCAGCCGGTGGACGAGCGTTCCGCGCGCCCGCGCCTGGAGGCTGTGCCCTCCCGACTGCGATCGAGCCGCCGTTTGGTCCTCGCCCAGCCCGAGCACGCGTTCCAGGTAGTAGCGGTAGCCGCAGCGCTCCAGCTCGTTCAGAGACGTGTAGCTGAGCGTGCCGATGCCCATGGCCTCGCTCTCCGCCGGGAGAGCCTCGCGGCTGAAGCGCGGCTCGGCGCTCGTGGGGGGCGTGCGATCCAGATCCGGGAGCGAATCGGGCGTCGCCGGCGGCGTCCGATCGCGGCTCAGGACCGAGCCGACGGTCGCGGGAGCGCTCAGCCGGCAGCGCACCGCGCCCGCGCCGGGCACCGCGAGATCGCGCCACGGCCCCTGCGGGATCTGCGCGAGCGCCGGCAGCTCGGCGGCGAGCGCCGGGCCAAGCCAGGAGATGGCGCTCGCACCCTGGCGCGGCTCGGGCCAGCGCTCGATGTCAACCGCCCCGCTCAGCAGCAGCGCCTCGCGCGCGCGAGTCATGGCCACGTACAGGATCCTGTCCTCCTCCTCGGCCTCCGCGCGCCTGCGCTCCTCCGCCAGCCGCTCAAAGTCCAGCGAGGGTGTGGCCTTGCCTCCGTCGAGCCGCACGAGCTGCAGACCGATGCGATCGCCGTCCACGAGCAGGTCGGGCATGCGCGTGTTCGGAGCCCGTCCGAGGTCGGCCACGCACACCACCGGGAACTCCAGGCCCTTGGCGGCGTGGATGCTCATCAGCCGGACCGCGTCGGGCTCCACGCCTTCGACCGGCGCGTCGGACTCCGCGTCGCTGCTCGCGCCGAGGAGATGCGCTACGTGGTCGAGGAAGCCGCGCAGGTCGCGTCCTTCGCTCGCTTCGAAGCGGCGGGCCAGGCGCAGCAGCTTGTGGATGTTGGCCACGCGCCGCTCGCCCCACTCCAGGCCCAGCGCGTGCTCGATGTATCCGCTGGCGTCGATGGCGCGCTCGATCAGCTCGGAGATAGTCCGCCCGGCGGCCGCGCGGCGCTCGCTCTGCAGGCGGGCGCAGAAGCGGCTGAGCAGCTCCAGGTCCGCGGGTGAGAGGTCGGCCAGCAGCTCCTCCTCGCGGGCGCCCTGCGCCGTCTCCCAAACGCCCCGCCCGCGTGCGCGCCCGGCGAGCGCCAGCAGCGCCAGGCCGTCGCGCGAGAGGCCCGCCAGCGGCGAGGCGAGGGAGGCGTACAGCGCCGCCTCATCGAGCGGATTGGCCAGCGCGCGCAGGTACGCGAGCAGGTCGCCGATCTGCTGGTGCCCCCAGAACGCGCCCACCGCCGCCAGCGTGCGCAGACCGCGCAGCTGCAGCGCCCGCTCGTAGACCTCCAGGTCGCCCAGGGCCCGCAGCAGGACCACCACCTCGCCGGCCGCCGCGCGGCCGCTGTGCACCAGCTCGGCCACGCGCTGTGCCAGCAGGCGCGCCTCCGCCTGACGCCAGAGCGCCGCCGGGGGGAGTCCGTCGGCGATCTCCCGCGCGAGCTCCTCGTGCTCCTCCCAGCCGTTGCGGGCGGTCAGGAGCAGCTCCACCAGCGGCTCCGCCGGCTCCACAGCGGGCTCCGGACGCCCGGCCCGCAGCGGCGTGAACTCGGCGAAGCGCTCGGCAAAGACCGCGTTGACCACGTCCAGCAGCGGGAGGCGGCTACGGAAGTTGCGGGTGAGGGCCAGGCTCCCGCCGCGCTCGGCCAGCTCGGCGCGCCGCGCGCGGAACAGGCTCACGTCGGCGTGGCGGAAGCCGTAGATCGACTGGTGCTCGTCGCCGACGGTGAACAGGTTGCCGCGCTCCAGCGCCCGCAGGATCCCCAGCTGGCGGGGGTTGGTGTCCTGGAACTCGTCGACCATCAGCAGCTCGAACCGCTCAGACCACGCCGCGCGCAGGCCCTCGCGCTCCTCCAGCAGCTGACGCGCGAGCAGCTCCAGATCGTCGAAGTCCACGGCGCCCCGTCCGCGCTTGAGCTGCTCGTAGGCTCCGGCGAAGCCAGCCAGCAGCTCGTCCAGCAGCACGCAGGCCGCTGCTGCCTGCGCGTCGAGATCCCCGGCCTCCTCGCCCGACTCGATCGCGGCCGCGGCGGCGGGCACGGGGACGGGCAGCCGTGGCGAGCGCTGGCCGCGGCTGCGCAGCTGCGCGTGCACGGAGACGATCATCGTGTGGACGCGATCGGCTCCGTAGGCGGCCAGGAGGTCCACCGCCTCGGGGCGCTCGCCCTCCAGGAACCGGCCCAGCGCCACGCCGAACGCGCGCTGGCGCAACCTGCCCGCGAGGCCCTCGTCGAGGATCGCGAACTCCGGGTCCAGTCCCGCGAGCAGGGGGTTGGCGCGCAGCAGCCGGGCGCAGAACGCGTGGAAGGTCCCGACGAACGCTGCCTCGGTGTCACGCGCGGACTCGCGTTCGCCCAGCTCCAGGAAGCGCGCTCGCACTCGCTCGCGCAGCTCGCCGGCGGCGCGGTCGGTGAAGGTGATGGCGAGGATCTTCCCGGGCGCGATCGCGTCCTCGCGCACCGCCCGGACGAAGCGCTCCACGAGCACGGAGGTCTTGCCGCTCCCGGCGGCCGCGGACAGCAGCAGCGGCTCGGCCCTGCGCCCGACGGAGAGCTCCTGCTCATCGGTCAGCCGCCGCTGCGCCGTCGCGCCGGCGGCCGCGGCGGCGTCCAGCGCCTGCGCCGCCGTGCCCTGGTCGGGGTGCGCGCCGCTCACGCTCACCGCTCGCACCGGCAGATCGTCGGATACATGCAACCGCCCCGGTAGGCGCAGCTCTGCGGCCGCGCCTCCAGCTCGCCGCGTGCCGCCTGGGCGGCGGCCTGGCGCGCGGCGGCGAGCGCCTCCTCCAGGAGCTCGCGCACCTCGGCGTGCCCGCGCACATCGCCCCTGACGCATTCGAGCTCCACGCCGCTGTCGCCGTCGAGCAGCCCGCGGGCCCGCAGATCGGGGCCGGACAGCGGCTGGTAGAAGCCTCCGGCGGCGGTCACGTCGAGCAGCTGCTCGACGGCGCGCATATACAGGGCCACCTGCAGGCTGCCATCGCCGATCCACCTGGCCGCCGGCGGAGCGGCACGCGCCTTGTAGTCGTAGACCACCGCTTCGCCCTGCTCGCCGACGTCCACGCGATCGATCCGCCCACGCATCCTCACGCCGCCGCCGAGGTCAAATGCGGGAAGCGGGCTGTGCTGGGCACCCTCTTCCTCGGCGAACCCGAACCCAAGCTCCAGCGCGCTCGGCTCCAGGGGGCTGCCGGCCTCGGCGGCATGCTGCAGGTAGCGCTCGAGGTCGGCCCGCAGCCGGCGCATCGCTCCGGGGCGACGCTCCGGGGCGCTCGACAACGGGAAGTCGGCAGCGTTGTCCTCCAGCGCCCCGTGCAGCAGCTCTCGCGCCAGCCCCAGCCCGCCGAGCGTCAACCGCGCCGAGCCGGTCTGGCGCCTGAGCGCTTCGAGCGTGTCCTTCAAGACCGCGTGGGCGAGGCCGCCGCGCGCGAGCGGCTCGGCCTCGGGCTCGAAGGCGCCGGGGCGCAGCATCCGCTCGACGAACCAGCGCACCGGGCAGCCGATCCAGGTCTCAAACGACGACGCAGACCACAGATGCCCGCGCAGCTCAACGAGCACGCGCTCGTGTCCCAGCGCGGTGGGCAGCGCCACCGGAGCCGGGACCCCGGCCCCGTTCTCGCCCCAGCCCGCCGCGCCCAGCGGCCTGCGCGCCCGCCGCGCGCCGAGGCTCTCGTGGAACAGATCGCAGAGGTCGTCCACGAACAGCGATCTGGCGGCCGGCTCGCCGTCGTCGTCGGCCACGTGCCAGCTGAGCACCAGCAGCTCCTCGGGGCGCGAGACGGCCGCGTAGAGCAGGTAGCGCTCGGCCGCAAGCGCGTCCTCCGCCTCACCCAGCCTCAGGCCGCTGGTCTCGGCCAGGCGCCGGCGCTCGTCCTCGGAAAGGAGCGCGTGCGGCCGTGCGCGGGCGGGGAACACGCCCTCCTGCAGCCCGCACACGAACAGGGCGCGCACGCGGCGGGCACGCAGCGCGAGCGGATCGAGCACCGCGACCGCCCCCGGGCCGGGGCGCTGGCCGCTGAGTAGCTCCACCCGTTCGAGCGTCCGCGCCAGCTCGCCCGCCTCTCCCGGGGCCAGCTCGGGAGCCGTCCGCGCCAGCTCGCGCAGCTCGGCGAGCGCGCGCCGCCCCGCGACGAACGCCGCCGCCTCGTCCGCCTCCTCGCCCGCAAGCACCTGAGCACGGCCACGCCTGGGCGCGCCGAACAGCCAGCTCAGCTCGCGGGCCGTGCGGTCGATCAGCGCGACCGGGCCTCGTCTCCTCGCCTCGCCCAGCTGCTCGATGGTCTCCAGGCGCCAATGGCGCTCCTCCCACAGCGCCCTCGCCTGCGTGGCGCTGGAGGCGCCGCTGCGACGGGCTCGGACCTCCAGCCGGTCTGCCAGCTCGGGGAGCTCCAGCAGGCCGGGGGCGCGCAGCCAGGCCAGCAGGTCCCCCAGCTCGCCATCCGAGGCCCCGTGCACGTCCGGGACGCACCGCAGCAGTCCCACCAGCGCCCCGCCCACGGAGGTGTCCGCGAAGCGCCTGCGCCGCTGCAGCGCGAACGGGATCCGCGCCGCGGAGAACACCTCTTCGAGCAGGTCCGCGGTCGCCGCGTGGGCGCGGGTCACCACGGCGATCTCCTCGGGTGCCATGCCGTCGTACAGCAGCGTGGCGATCTCCCGCGCCACCAGCTCCAGCTCGGCGCGTTCGCCGCCGCCCTCCAGCAGGCGCACCGCGCCCGACGCATCCACGCGCGTCGCGTCCGGCTCGAACAGCGAGCGCTCGAGATGGCTCAGCGCCGCGCGCGCCGCGGGCGCGTAGTAGGCGGCGCGCGCGCCGAGCTCGCGGTGCTCGGCCGCCAGCGGCGCGAGCGCGGCGAATGTGGCCGCGCGCCCGGCGAACGCCGTCCGTCCGGGCTCGTAGGTCAACGAGACGGTCACCCTCGCCCCGACCACGCGGCCGAGCGTCTCGATCGCGTCCAGCTGCAGGCGCGTCAGGTCGTCGAACCCGTAGAACAGGACCGGGGTCAGGCCCCACAGCGCGGGCCGTCGCCGCAGCGCGTCCAGGGCCCGCACGGCCCGCTGCTCGCCATCGAGGCGTCCGATCCGCTGGAGCGTCCCCTGGTAGGTCTCGAACAGCCGCCCGAGATCCGCCCTGGAAGCACCTGCGCCGTCCACCTCGGCCCACTCGCCCAGCGCCGCTGCGAGCGTCGCGGGAGTCACTCGGCGCACGCGCAACTCGGCCAGGAACCCGGACAGCGCGCGCACGAATCCCGGTGCAGCGGGCGCGGCGCCGTCGCTGGCGGCGATCGCCGCCAGCACCCGCTCGCGCGCCAGCTCGCCGAGGACGGGCTCGCGCACCCCCGCGCGGCGCACCGCCTCCTCGATCAGACCGTCGAAGCGCTCCACGCGCGCGCCCAGCGCGGCCCCGTCGCCTGCGAGCTCACGCAGGTAGTGCTCGGCGTCCACGCGCGTGGGCACGACCAGCAGCGGCTCCTCGCCGTGGGCGAGGTGGCCGCGCACGCCATCCATGAGCACCTGGGCCTTGCCCGCGTTGGCGGGACCTGTGAGCAGCGCGATGGGCATCCCCGCCCATCCTGGCGCACCCGCCCGACGCGCCCCGCCGGGATTCCCGCTCCCAGCGCCCGCCGCGAGGCTAGGCGGCGCTGCGCTGGCCGACCTTGGCCGGCGCGCCGTCCTCGCCGACCGCCTCCACGCCGCCGGCCGCGGCGTCCGCCTCGACCTCCGGGGGCTTGGCGCCCTCCTTGGCCCACAGCTCGTCGAACTCGACGCGCCATTTGCCCTCGTCGGTCTGGCTGAGCGCGAGATGCGCCCGGAAGCTGCGTCCGCTGCGGCCGCGAAAGCCCGTGACCGCCTGCGCGGTGTAGCCCGTCTTGATCAGCTCGCGGGCGATGGCCAACGGCAGCGTCTTGCCCGCTTTGGCCTTCCAGATCACGAAGCCGCAGCCCGGATCCTCGCGCGCCCAGCAGGAGTAGCCCTTGCGGTTCTCGACGATATCGTGGCCGCACACCGGGCACGGGCCGAGCCGCGCGCGCGGAATGCGCACGTCTTTGAGCGTCTCGTCCAGCTCCTTGACGGTCTCCTGCGCGAAGCCGGCAATGTCGCTCATGAACTTCTTGCGCGAATCCTCGCCGCGCTCGATCTTGCCCAGCCGCTGCTCCCAGCTCCCGGTCAGCCCCGGGGAGGTGAGCGCGTGCTCGTTGAGCAGCCTGATCACGTTCAGCCCCTTCTCGGTGGCCACCAGCGCGCGCCCGTCGCGCTCCACGTAGCTGACCGTGATCAGCCGCTCGATGATCGCAGCGCGGGTGGCGGGGGTGCCGATGCCCGAGTCCTTCATGGCCTCGCGCAGCTCGTCGTCGTCCACGAGCTTGCCCGCCGTCTCCATCGCGCCGA
>DAINPC010000043.1:0-12265 GCA_036743695.1 Solirubrobacteraceae bacterium
CAACCGCGAAGACCACGAGAATGATGACGAGCACCCACAGCAGCGGACTCACGGCAAGGCTTCCCACCAACGCCAAGACGATGAGAATGACAAGCAGCATGACGATCAGGTCCATGCCGACGAACCTACGCCCGAATCGCGGGCACGGTCATCCGTAGCCGCTACTGAAGAAGTAGCCGGGAAACCCGTGAGAAGCGACGGGAGCAGGCTGGCAGACGAGTGCGTTGTACTTTGAGCCGGTTCGCCGCGATCACGCGCATCAGCAGGCCATGACGTCGCTTGCTCAACCGCCGACGAACAGCCCACGCACCGGCTCAGGCTGGACCCGACCTCCTCTCTTTCGCATTCGCGGGCAAGCGGCGGTCTCGGCGGCACCGCGGCTCACTAGCGCAATGGACGAGAGGCGAGTGCCCCGCCGACTGTGCCCGACACGCCTGCTCTGCCATGGCGAAGCGGAAGTCTGCCGAGTCGGCGGTGGGACGAGTGCTTGTCGTCCAACTCAGCAGTCTGCTCCGGGCTCATCGGGGCACTCGCATTCGCAGGACATGCGGGAGTGTCGCGATCTTGACACGACGACTCGAGCGCAACTGTCGGGCCGCCCCGGTGACGGAACACCGCCTCGGCGGCCTTCGGAGTCTCAACGAACTAAGACGCCAGCGCCAGCGGCGTCTCACCCGCCTTCGTGAGGCCGACGTGTTCGAGCCACTGCGGCTTGGCCAAGTGCATCTGCACAACGCCAATCCGCCGCTCGGCAAAGCCAGCCTCGCAGTAGGCGAGATACATCCGCCAAAGCCGTCGAAAACGCTCGTCGTAGCCGAGATCTTCCAGTCGCGTGCCAGCGGCCTCAAAGTTGGCGCGCCAGCGCCGCAGCGTCTCGGCATAATGTGGCGTGAGGTCCTTGAGTCCGACGGTACGCAGGTCCGTATGCCGGGCGACGCAGCGTGCTATCACCTCAAGCGAGGGCAAGCAGCCGTTCGGGAAGATATGTGTGCGGATGAAGCTGCGTGAGGCCTTCTCGACCGCGTAGGCGCGGTCGTCGATGACGATCGCCTGAAGCAGCATGCTGCCGTCGCCCGAGAGGAGGTCCGAGCAGCGCGCGAAGAACGTGTCGAAATCGCGCCAGCCGACCGCCTCGATCATCTCTATCGTCACGAGCTTGTCGTAGCTCCCGCGCAGATCGCGATAGTCCTCGGAGAGAACAGTCACCCGATCCTCGACCCCGGCCGCTCGTACGCGTGCCTGGGCGTATTCGTACTGCTCGCGCGAGATCGTGGTGGTCGTGACCTCGCAGCCCCGCGTGTTCGCGGCATGCACGGCGAAGCCACCCCAGCCCGTGCCGATCTCGAGCACATGGTCCCCGGGCCCTATGTCTAGCCTGTCGCACACCAGCTCCAGCTTGGCGGTGGAGGCCTCCGCGAGCGTCATCCCGCGGCGCGGAAAGTAGCCGGAGGAGTACATCATGGTCTCATCGAGCATCAACTCGAAGAACTCGTTGCCGAGGTCGTAGTGGGCGGCGATGCTGCGTCGGCTGCGCGCGTGCGTGTTGCGTGCGCGGATGCCGCGCACCGTCTGAAGCGGGACCCGCGCAGGCGCCAGGCGGCGGCGCCAGGAGTCGAGAGCGGTGACGTTGCGTGCACCGACGCGCACCACCGCGGTCAGATCGGACGACGACCACAGTCCCTCCATGTATGCCTCGGCCATGCCGCGACTGCCGTGCAGCAGCATCGGCCAGAGCCGCGGTGAGCGAACCTCCACCGTCGCCTGCGGGCTGCCGTGCCCGAACACGAGCCGCTCCCTGCCCTCGACGATTGTCAGCTGGCCAGAGTTCAGATGGGCCAGCAGGCCGAGCACGACGCGACGCGCGAGGCGCTGCCCGGGCGTCATGCCGGCACCTGTGGACGGCGATGGACGGGCACGCCCTTGAGCTTGAGCGCAAGTGCATGGCCATAGATCAGCGCCAGCACGCGAAGCGTTGCCGCCGGGTAGCGCGCGGTGACGCCCGCCAGGCTGCCGCGCGTCAGCGCGGAGCGGCGCATTGCGAGCGTTGCGTCGAAGGCGCGCTGCTCGCGCTCGCGGCTCTCGATGTGAACCGACAGTGTGCTGCCGGGCGCGGTCACGCGCCACAAGTAGCGCTGCTTCATTCCCATGAACGGGGAGACGTGCAGCTTCTTCTCAGAGTCGGCGGCGAGCACGCCCCCCTCGGCCGTTCGCGCCAGCACGTAGGCGTGGCGCTCGCCCCAAGGCGTGCTCGTCACCTCCGCAACGACCGCCTCGAGCTGCTCCTGCGGCGTGAAGCAGTAGTAGAAGCTCACGGGGTTGAAGCAGTGTCCAAACGTGCGCAACTGGGTGAGCAGACGGATCGGGCCGGTCGGCAGCGTGCCCGTCTCGCGCTCGACCTTCATGCGCACTGCATCTGAGAGCCCCACGGAGGCATCGCCGAGGTAGTCGGCGCGGCGGAAGCGCACCGCGCCGGGACGGGTGGCGACGAGACGGCCGCCGAGCAGGTCGTCGTCGAGCTCCTCGAGGTCGAGATAGAAGAGCGCCACGCGGTGGCTGAACTCATGTGGCCGCGCAGCAAACCGCCGGTGGCGGATCGTGCCCTCGTAGATCGCGCTCGTGCTCATACGCTCACGGGTTCCGGTCGCCTGGCGCCGATCTCGCGCGCCACCCGCAGCGCGCTGTTGACGCCGTCCTCGTGGAAACCCCATCCCCAGTAGGCGCCGCAGTAGTGCGTGCGATTGCGCCCGCTGATCTCCTCGTGGCGCGATTGCGCCGCGACGCCCGCGGGGGTGTACACGGGGTGCGAATAGTCGATCGTGCGGATGATCCGCTCAGGGTCGATCGTGGCGGTGCGATTGAGCGTGACGCAGAACTCCTGCTCAGCGCGCAGCGACTGCAGGCGATTCATGTGGTAGGTCACAGTGCAGCCCCCACCCGCATCGGCGCCGAGATGGTAGTTCCAGCTTGCCCACGCGCGCCGCCGCCGCGGGAGAAGCGAGCGATCGGTGTGGAGCACGGCCTCGTTGCGCTGATAGGGGACCGCCTCGAGCAGCTCGCGCTCGCGCTCACTGGGGTCGGCCAGCAGGGCGAGAGCCTGATCGGAGTGGGTGGCGATCACCACCGCATCGAAGCGCTCCGACTCACCTGTCCGCGTCGAGACGACGACGTGGTCGGAATGACGAGAGACGCTCGTCACCGCTGTCGAGAGCCTGACACTCTCCTGCCACGGACGCGTGAGTGCCTCGACATATCTGCGCGACCCCCCGGTGATGGTTCGCCACCGTGGCCGGCCACGGAATCCGAGCATGCCGTGGTTGTCGAAGAACTCGACGAGGAAGCGCGCCGGGAAGGACCACATCTGCGCCGGGTCGGCGGACCACACCGCGGAGGCCTGGGGGACGATCAGACGCTCCACGAAGTCGCGCGAATAGCGCCGCTCGGCCAGCCACTCGCGCAGCGACGGATCCTCCTCGCTGCCAAGCAGTTCACGGGCCTCCCGGTTAAAGCGCACGAGATCGGCGACCATCCGGTGAAACGACGGCTTGATCATGTTGCTGCGGCTCGCGAACAGGCCGTTCGGCGAGGCCGCGCTGTACTCGAAGTCGAGCCCGTCACTCACCCCGAAGCTCATCGGGGACGCCTGCGTCGGGACCTTCAGCTCCTCCAGCAGACGTTCGAAGTTCGGGTAGTTGCGGTCGTTGAAGACGATGAACCCCGTGTCCACGTCATGAACACCGGTTTCGGTCTCGACGCGCACGGTGTTCGCGTGCCCGCCGGGCTCATCGCCCGCCTCGAACAGCACCAGCTCGTGCTCGGCGTGCAGCATGTGCGCACACACAAGCCCGGAGACTCCTGCGCCGATGATCGCGACCCTCATGCCCAACCTATACGGGTCGTAGCGCACCGAGGATCAGCGGGGATGAACACAGCCCAGCGCTGGGCGCGCGCAACCTGCCGTCGCCCCGCTCCTTTGATGGTTTTCAGCGTCATCCGGGTTCAGTGTACAGCATTCGTAGAGGTTCGGTAGAAGTTCGGTAGACTCCAGTTGTGACCGACGGTCCACGACTGCGCATCGGCGAGCTCTCAAGACGCGTTGGTGTGAGCCCCGAACTGCTGCGCGCCTGGGAAACGCGCTACGGGCTCCTGCGCCCTGACCGCACCGCAGGCGGGCTTCGTCTCTTCTCCGAGGAGGACGAGCGGCGCGTGTATCTCATGCGCAAGCACATCGCCGCCGGGCTGTCCGCCTCGGAGGCCGCCCGACTCGCCAGGTCGGGCGAGGAATCGGCCTCGCGCGAGGGTTCGGCGAGCTTCGCCGAGATCCAGACATCTCTCGCGCACGGCATCGACGCGCTCGACGAGCCAATGGCCCAGTCGGCGCTCGACCAGCTGTTCAGAGCTTTCGCGCTCCCATACGCGCTCTCGGAGGTGATCCTCCCGTTTCTGCACCAGCTCGGTGAGCGTTGGGCGGCAGCGGAAACGAGCATCGCCCACGAGCACTTCGCGAGCAACGTGCTCGGCGGGCGGCTGCGCGCGCTGACTCAGGGCTGGGGGAACGGCGTGGGCCCGCGCGCCGTGCTCGCGTGTCCGCCCGGCGAGCGACACGAGTTTGGCCTGCTCTGCTTCGGGCTCGCCCTGAGGGAGCACGGCTGGCGGATCACCTACCTCGGCGCAGACACGCCTCTGTGCGAGATCACCGACGCCCTTGGGGAGCTCTTGCCGACCATGGTGGTGATCTCCGCGATCAGCCAGCAGCGCTTCCTCGACGCCAGCGAGGAAATCGGCGTTCTCGGGAGTCGTGTGCGCGTGTGCATAGGCGGCGCAGGCGCCACCCCGGCGCTCGCCCAAGCGATGGGCGTTGGGTTGCTTGGAGGAGATGCAATTGGCGAGGCGGCCCGCATTGCAGCGTGAGCGGCCCGCGTGCGTTCGGGAGCCCCTAGTTCAGCGATGGAACACGCGTGTCCTCGGCGAGCGCCCGGCGCAGCGTCGTCTCGAACCCGGCGGGTTCTATGTCAAAGAGCCGGCGGGCGGAGGAATCGGTCACGACCGTCTCGGTGCTGAGCCCCTCGATCAGTGGGCGCGCGACGCCAGCGTCGACCGGCGTGACGAGGCCGATCCACAGCGAGGACAGCCACGGCGTTATGAACGGTACCGGGATCTTCGGGCGCGGGCGCTTGCCGAGGGCGCGTGCCATCACGTCGAGCATCTCACCGTAGGTGAGCACGTCCGGGCCTCCGATCTGAAGCTCGCGGCCGGTCGAGGCCTCGAGGTGAGGCGCCTGCGAGAGGTAGGACAGCACGTCGTCGATCCCGATCGGCTGGGTTCTCGTGGCGAGCCAGGCGGGAGCGATCATCGCGGGCAGACGCTCGACGAGGTAGCGCAGGGTGCGATAGGACTCGCTTTCGCTGCCGACGACCATCCCTGCGCGGAAGTAGGTCAGCGGCGGGCCGTGTGCGGCGAGCTGTGTGGCGGTCTCGTGGCGGCTTCGCAGGTGCTCGGAGCGGGGATTGTCACCGAGGCCACCGAGGTATATGACGCGGCCAATGCCCTCCTGCCTGGCCATCCGCCCGAATCCCTCGGCCGCTCGTCGCTCGCGCTCTGCGAAGTCCGAGGCGTTGCCGCCCCGGCCCATCGAGTGCACCAGATAGTAGGCGACAGCGACCCCGCGGCCGGCGCCCGAGAGCGAGTCGGGACGGATAACGTCCCCCACGTGGACCTCGAAGCCCTCGTCGAGGAGCGCTCGGGTACGAGCGGCGTCGCGGTTGCGGACCAGACAGCGCACCTCATCGCCGCGGTCGCGAAGGCGGCGGGCGAGACGCCCGCCGATGAAGCCGCTGGCGCCGGTGACGAGGACTTGCACGAGAACACAAACCTAGCCGACGCGAGCAAGCCGACACGGCGAGCCGATGCGTCAAGCGCGCCGTGCAAGCGGCTCGATTGCCCGCGACGAACCGCATGATCAACTCGCTGCTCGACACGATCCTCGACCGCACCGTGGTTGCGGGCTACACGAGCGTCGGCTATCGCATCCGCAGGGGGATGTGGAGCCCCGCCGACCTGCCGTCGCTGGACGGGAAGGCAGTGCTCGTCACCGGCGCCACCTCCGGGCTTGGGCTCGCCGCGGCCGAGGGCTTCGCGCGCCTCGGCGCCGCCGTGTGGCTGCTCGCCCGCAGCGAGGAGCGCGGTGAGCGGGCTCGCCAGGAGATCGTGGCGCGGTCGGGCAATCGCGATATTCACGTCGGCCTCTGCGACCTCGGTGACCTCAAAGCCGTGAGGGAGTTCGCCGAGCGTTTCAGCGGCGAAGTGCCACGCCTGGATGTGCTGGTCAACAACGCCGGCGCGCTGCTCGGCGAGCGGACGCTCTCGGTCGACGGCATCGAGCTGACATTCGCCACCAACGTCCTCGGACCGTTCCTGTTGACGAACCTGCTGACCCCGCTGCTTGAGAAGAGCGCGCCCGCTCGCATCGTCAACGTGTCCTCGGGCGGCATGTACACGCAGCGGATCCACGTCGAGGACCTGCAGAGCGCCCACGGTGAGTTCGACGGCGCCACCGCCTACGCTCGCACCAAGCGCGCCCAAGTGATCCTGACCGAGCAGTGGGCGGAGCGGCTAAAGGGCAGCGGGGTGGTGGCTCACGCGATGCATCCCGGCTGGGCGGACACCCCGGGAATCAAGTCTTCGCTGCCACGCTTCTACGGCGCGACCAAGCGGCTGCTGCGCACGCCGCAGGAGGGCGCCGACACGATCGTCTGGCTGGGTGCCGCTCCCGAGCCAGCACGCTGCTCCGGCGGCTTCTGGCATGACCGCCGAGAACGGCCGACCCACCGCGTGCCGTGGACCAGGGAGAGCGCCGCGGACCGCGACCGGCTCTGGGCGCAGTGCGAGCGTCTCAGCGGCTGGCCGGACATTCCGGCCAGCACTCACTCGAACAGATGAGGAGAACCCGATGGCCCGCTACAAGGCATCCCTCGACACGCCCCGTCCCCCCGATGAGGTGTTCGCGTACCTCAGCGACTTCTCGACGACCGCAGAGTGGGCCCCGGGGGTCGTCGAAGCCGAGCGCCTCGGCGACCCGCCGATCGCAGAGGGGAGCGAGTTTTGGCTCGTAGCCGACTTCCTCCACCGCAAGACGACGCTCACCTACAGCATCATCGAGTATGACCCGCCGCGCGCGGTCACCTTTCGCGGTGAGAATTCGAGCGTCGTCTCGCTGGACCGGATCACCTTCGAGCCGTCGGGCGGCGGCACACGAATCATCTACGACGCGGACCTCGCGCTGAAGGGTCCGTTCAAGCTCGCCGACCCGCTGCTTGCGCTCGCATTCAAGCGGGTCGGCAATCGCGCCCTCGCGGGTATGCGCAAGACACTCGGAACCAAGCAGCCCGGTTCGTGAGCGCCGGGCCTGTTTACGTACTCGAGCGCAGACAGCGGCTCGAGTTGCCGCTCCAGCGGGCATTCGAGTTCTACGCCGAGGCACGCAACCTCGCGGTGATCACGCCGCCCTGGATGGGTTTCGAGGTGATCACGCCGGGGCCTATCGAGATGCGCCCCGGCGCACTGATCGACTACCGCATGAAGCTGCATGGTGTCCCCCTCCGCTGGCGCACGCGGATCGACGTCTGGGAGCCACCGGTGCGCTTCATCGACGTCCAGGTGCGCGGCCCTTACGCGCTCTGGGAGCACACGCACACCTTTGAGCCCGACGGCGAGCACGCGGTCCTGATCGGCGACCGCGTCCGCTACGTGATGCCGCTGGGCCCGCTCGGGCAGATCGCTCATGCGGCATTCGTCAAGCGCGATCTCAAGCGGGTTTTCGACTACCGCGAGCGGGCGGTGGCAGAACGACTCCAACCAGAGCCAGCCGGTACGTGAGTGCGATCGTCTGGTTCCGGCGCGACCTGCGCCTGCACGAGCACCCTGCGCTGCGGGCGGCACTGGATGCCCACAACGACGTCGTGCCCGTCTTCTGCTTCGATGAGCGCCTGCTCCACGGCCGTCACGCATCCGGCTCACGGACGCAGTTCCTGCTCGAATGCCTGGCCGACCTCGACGGGTCGCTGCGCGAGCGCGGCAGCGGCCTGGTCGTCCGCAACGGTCCCCCTGAGCGCACGCTCGCAGCGCTCGCCGAGGAGATCAAGGCCGAGGAGCTCCACTTCACCGCGGACATAACCCCTTTTCGCGCGGCAGCGCGGGGAGCGCGTGCGAAAGGCGTTCGATGCTGCTCGGCTCGCTCTCCATGGCCACCCCGGCCTCAGCGTGATCAACGACATCGGTGCACCGCTAACGCAGGCGGGCAAGCCCTACTCGGTCTTCTCCGCGTTCCATCGTTCGTGGGAGAGAGAGAGCCGGCGCGAAGTGCTGGGCGCGCCGCGCCAACTGCCAGCGCTTCCATCGGGCCTCGCCAGAGGCGAGATCCCATCCCTTGCCTCACTCGGCCTCGAGCAGGAGGTGGACGAACCCCCCAAGGGCGGTGAGCATGAGGGGCGCAAGCGGCTCGAGCGGTTCCTCGCGCATGATGTTTCGGGGTACCGCGAGAACCGTAACGCGCTCTGCAGCAGTTCCACCTCGCGGCTGTCGCCCTACCTGCATCTCGGCTGCGTGTCCGCACGCGAGGTCGAGGACCGGCTGGGGTCGGATGGCGGGTCCGCCACCTTCCGCCGCCAGCTCTGCTGGCGCGACTTCCACCACCACGTGCTCCTCCATTTCCCCCGCAACGCCACCTCAGAGTTCCAACCGCGCTACCGCGGAAAGATCAAGTGGAGTCACGCCGAGCGGCGATTTGTGGCCTGGTGTGAGGGGTACACGGGGTACCCGCTCATCGACGCGGGCATGCGCCAGCTGCGGCGTGAAGGCTGGATGCACAACCGCGCCCGACTCGTGGTCGGATCATTCCTGACAAAGGACCTCGGCATCGACTGGCGTTGGGGAGAGCGCCATTTCATGCGCCTGTTGGTTGACGGGGACGAGGCCAACAACAACGGTAATTGGCAGTGGATCGCCTCGGTCGGGACCGACCCCCAACCGGCCTATCGCCGGATCTACAACCCGACGCGCCAGATGCAGGCACACGACCCTGACGGAAGCTACGTCCGCCGCTACGTTCCGGAGCTGAGACACGTACCCGACGACTACATCCGCGAGCCGTGGACCATGCCGGCGCATGTGCAGCGCGAGGTGGGCTGCGTGATCGGGACCGACTATCCGAAGCCGATCGTGGACCATGCGGACGCCAGGCGGCGGGCGCTCGAGCGCTACCGGATCGGCTAGGTCTCCTGGGCCTGGACCCACCGAACTGAGCCGAATCACGCTGATTGATTGTCGACGCGCTCGCTCTTGTGAGCGAGCGAGCACGTTGGTCGTCAAACCCGGGACTGCTGAGTTGGACGACGAGCAGCACTCTCGGGCGACTCGCCGCACACGCCTCCTTCGCCATGGCGAAGGAGGCGTCTCGCGCGCCGGGGCGGGGACGAGTGATCGTGACAGGCGTCCGGTTTCGTGCGCGCCTTTGCGCGCGGTTGGGACACCCGGTGCCGGTTCCGTCCGGTGCGTCCGAAAGGGTCGGTGGCAGGTGGCGCGCACTAACTCTGGCTCGCTACACGCTCGGACTCTGGCAGACCGCACGCGGGTGTTTCGTCTGCGGTTCAACGCTCTCGGCGGACGTCAGTTCATGACGCTGCACGAGCGTCCGGGCTGCGATTGCGGTTGCGGCGGCGGCTGGGACGAGCCGGCTGCACGCCGCGAGCTCGCCGACACGGTGGCGCGGATCCGGCTCGGCGTCTGGAAGCGTCCGTCGGCCGCGGCGAGGAACCTGCGGGCGGGGGCCGGGACGAGCTTCGAGGAGTACGCGCGGCGTTGGCTGCAGGCCAAGGGCGAGGGGGTGTTCGGCGAGGTCAGGGACAGCACCGTCGCCGACTACCGCTGGTGCATCGAGCGGCATCTGCTGCCGATCTTCGGGGACTGCACGGTCGAGGAGATCGATCGTGCGCGTTGCCTTCAGTTCAAGGCGCGCCTGGTCAGCGACGCGCGCGAGCTGCGCACGGCGCTCGAGGCGGGGCGGGATCTGCGCGATGAGCGGGGTCGCCGCCGACGGCCGCTCGGCCCGAACTCGATCCGCAAGGTGCTGCGGGCGCTCGCGGCGATCCTCGAGGACGCGGTCGAGGACGAGCTGCTCGAGAGCAACCCTGCGCGCGGGAAGCGGATGCGCGTGAAGGTGCCCAAGCCCGACCGCACGTTCCTGGAGATGGACGAGCTCGCGCTGCTGCTCGAGGCGGCGGGCGCGCAGGACCTGCTTCTGGAGGAGCCGCGCAGCTTCGCGGAGCTCGGCCTGAGCACTCGGCGGGTCGCGCACCTGCTGGGGCAGGGGTATCGGCCGTGGCAGATCGCCAAGCGTCTGGGTGTGACGCGCTCGACAGTGAGCTTCCATCTGCGTCAGCTCGGGGTGGGCGCGGGTCGAGGCTACGGCGGGAGGCGTGTGGCGGCGGAGGTCCTCGGGCGCACGGGCGTGCGTGTCAGCGAGCTGTGCGATCTGCGGATTGGACAGGTGCGCCTTCACGGCGGCGACGGTGGGCGCTTTCGGATCGTGGACGCGAAGACCGAGGCGGGAATTCGGGAGGTGCAGATGACGCCCGAGCTCGCCGCAGTCGTGGGCGAGCACCTGATGCGGCTGCGACGGGCGGGCATGCCGACCGGTCCGGAGGCTCACCTGGTGCCGAACCTGAGCGGCGGTCGAAGCGACCGCGGTCGGATCGCCCGGATCCTCACCAAGGCGAGCGCAAGCGCGAGCGAGCAGCTCCTGGCGCGTGGGCTGCCGCCGTTGCCGAACACCACACCGCACACGCTACGGCGGACCTATATCTCGATCGCGCTGTTGGCGAACAACTTCGACGTGAAGTGGGTGATGGCGCAGGTCGGGCACGCGGACTCTCGAATGACGATGGATGTCTACGCGCAGCTCGAGCAGCGCGCTAAGCGCGGCCACGGCGAGAGCTTCGATCGGCTGGTGCGCCAGGCGCGCGAGATCCACGGCGAGCGCCCGCTCGCCACGGCAGCCTGAGATGAGGACTCGGGCTCATTCGGCACCCGCCAGCGCCGTCTTGCCGCCGCCACTGGCCGCCGGGCGGGCAAAAGGTACCGAAAAGGTACTGGTACCCGGAAATCGTGGTGTTTTGGGTTCGATCCCCGCCGGCGTCAGGTGCTCGGGCGCCCAGTGTTGGCGGGGGTTTTCGGGGTGATGGCGAGAGGCGGACTCGAACCGCCGACACCACGATTTTCAGTCGTGTGCTCTACCAACTGAGCTATCTCGCCGCTGGCCGATCTTCGATCGGTCCGATGCTACCTGCTCGCCGGGCCCGTCGGGGCGCGCGCAGCTCAACCGGCGGTCCCCGTGTGGTCCCACGCTTCCAGGTAGGGCAGGGGGTCGATGGGGTGTCCTGCGGCTGCCTGCCAACCTCCCACCCACATCTCGAAGTGCAGGTGCGGTGCGGTGGCATCGCCGGTCTGGCCGAGCGCACAGAGCGCCTGCCCCGCAGTCACCGCCTGGGTTGCGCTCACGGCGAACGATCCCGCCTCACAATGGGCGAACATGAAGTCAAAGCCCACGCTGGTGTGCTCCACGATGTAGTAGCCGGCGCCGCCCGCCTGGTAGCTGGTCGATTCGATCGTGCCCGCCATTGGCGCGAGCTCCGGGGTGCCTTCGGCGGCGAGCACGTCCTGGCCCTGATGGATGTGACCGCCGCGAGGCGCGCCGAAGCGGTTTTCGGCGTTGCCGAAGCTGTGGGCTCCGGCGACCGGGAAGACCGCGCCCGCGGCGGCGGTTTCGGCCGGGGTGGGAACTCCCGCTTCGGGCGCCGGAGCAGGCACGGGCGCGGGAGTCGTTGGCGGCGGGCCGCCCGGCGCTTTCGCGAGCGCCCTGACCGCGAGGGTCGCCTCGCCGGAGCTGTGTGCCCGTCGTAGCAGCGTTCCTCCTTGGTGATCGTGGGCGGCCACGCTCACCTGGTAGCTGCCCGCCGGCAGGCCTGCGCCGGCAGGCCACTTGACCGTGAGAGTGCGCCCGGTGTGCGACCAGCCCATGTTCACTGCGACCGCAGCACGACGGGTGGCGAGGTTGGTGACGGTCACCTGCACGTAGACCGTGCCCACACCCCTCTCGTCCAGGCGCAGGGTCACCTTCGGTGGGCGTCCCGCGGTGGCGCTCGTGGGAACGCTCAGAATGCTGATGATCGGGCGAACGCGAGCCACGCTGGCGGGCACGCCAAACTCGATGCCG
>DAINPC010000044.1:0-12118 GCA_036743695.1 Solirubrobacteraceae bacterium
CCCTCGCCGAACGTGGCCAGCCACTGGATCTCGATGCCCTGGCCGGGGTAGTACTCCCAGATCAGCTCGCTTCCCGGGAACGTGACCCGCACGCCGCTGGAGATCAGCGGTTCGGTCGTCCACCACTGGCGGTTGCGTTCGAGCGTCAGGAACAGCGCTCCCAGGCGCGAGGGTGTGAGCTCTCCGGCGGCGGCGATCGCCTGGACGTTGGCGAGCACCGCGCCCAGCTCCGTTCGGCGCGTGCCGCTCATCCTCCCAAGCGAGTGTTTGGCGGCCACGTACGCCGTGTAGTCCTGGCGATAGGTGGCCTGGGCGATGGCGCCGCTGTGCAGCAGGCCCTGCAGCGTCGCGCTGACGCTCGGCCGATGAGAACCGGCCGCGCTCTCCCGCGCGCGCAGGCGCGGTCCGCGGGCGGGAGACAGGGCGCTCGCGGACGGGCCGGCGAAGGCGGCAGGGGCGCTGGCGTCGCCCACGGCGAGCAGGCCGAGGAGGAGGAGCGCCGCGAGTGGCTTGGCGCGCACGCGAGCGATCCTACGCCCGCGCACGATCGCGGCTGCACGGCCGCTTGCAGCTCGACGTATGCGAAATGACACCACGCACCTCGAACACATCGCCGTGCATCGCAGTTGCGCGCGGAGCGATCCGAATCGAGAGCCCACTCGGGCGCGAACGCCTCACCCGCGCCCGCGCCCGCGACCCGCGCCCGCGCCCGCGCTAGGTGCCAGTGGTGCGCGCGATCAATCGCGGCCGAGCTCCAGCCCGTCCACGCCGTCGAGCTCGTCGTCCTCCTCGTCCCCCTTGAGCTCGTCCTCGTCCTCGACATCCGCATCGTCCTCCGCCAGCAGCTTGCCGCCCGCCTGATAGGTCTGCTGGAAGCGCTCCACCAGCTCGTCGCGCTTGTGCTCGTCCACGGGCACGTCCTCGGCGATCAGCACCCACTCGTCGTTGTCGAACTCGACCATCTCGAACAGCTCGTGGTCCACCTCCGGGGAGTCGTCCACCACGATCATGATCTCGGTCAGGGGGTTGAAGTAGGTACCCGGACGGAGGGTCAGCTCGTCGAGTGCAAAGCGGCGCGCGTTGGTCATCGCGCGTTTATACCCGACTGCGCAGCGGCGATGCTCACGGGTCCAGCTCCTGGAGGGTGTGGGCCACCTCGGCCTCCACATCCAGCGGCTCCAGGCCCTGCCGGACGCGTCGCTCGTTGCGCGCGACCACCAGCTGTCGGACCTCCTCGAGGAGCCCCGCATCGTGGCCCGTGGAGCCGCCGGGCGGCTGCAGCAGGCGGGCGAGCTCCGCGTCGATGTCCAGCGCCGGCTGGCCCTTGCGCACCATGCGCTCGCTGCGGGCGCGCAGCATCTGGCGAATCTCCTGCTCCTGCTCTGTCCGCGCAGCGGGGGAGTCGGGCTGCGCCACCAGCGCGACGGCGTGGTGCTCGCTTTCCCGGGACAGCCCGCCCTGCCCGATCTGGTCGTAGAGGTTGTTCGTCCCGCGCGTGAGCGCCAACAACACCGACATCAGCACGGAGAAGGCCACCGTCCCGAACACCACGACGCTCAGGCCGTTCTCAGCGATGTCGAACGCGACCGTTGAGAGCGCGCTGTGCACACCCTGATTGTTGCTCATCGGCCCGCTCTCCGCTACCCTCCCTGATCGAGATTGACTGACCAGTCAATCTATGTTCACGCGCCAGCCCGTTAGGAGATCCGAGAATGGTCGATTTCACGCTCACCGACGAGCAGAGGAGCCTGCGCGAGATGGCGCACGACTTCGCCGTCAAAGAGATCCGCCCCGTGGCCTGGGAGTACGACAAGGACGGCACCTGGCCGCAGGACATCGTCGAGAAGGCCTGGGACGTGGGCCTGATGAACTCCCACATTCCCGAGGAGTACGGCGGCTCGGGAGCCGGCTACCTCGACGGCTGCCTGATCGAGGAGGAGCTCTCATGGGGTTGCTCCGGAATCCAGACCTCGCTCGGCTGTAACGGCCTGGCGACCGCCCCGATCATGCTGGGGGGCTCGGAGGAGGTCAAGAAGAAGTACCTGGGCATGCTGACCGAAGCGCCCAAGCTCGCCTCCTTCTGCCTGACCGAGCCCGACGCCGGCTCGGACGTCTCCGGGATGCGCACCACGGCCGTCAAGAAGGGCGACAAGTACGTCATCAACGGCTCCAAGTGCTTCATCACCAACGGCGGCTACGCGGACTACTACACCGTCTACGCCAAGACCGACAAGGATGCCGGGCACCGCGGCATCTCCGCGTTCGTGGTCGAGCGCGACTGGGGCGTCGTGGTGGACAAGAAGGAGGACAAGCTCGGGCAGCGCGCCTCCAACACGGCCACGATCTCCTTCAGCGACGTGGAGGTCCCCGCCGAGAACCTGCTGGGTGAGGAGAACAAGGGCTTCAAGCTCGCCATGATGACCCTCGACCGCACCCGTCCGGGCGTCGCCGCGATGGCCACGGGCATCGCCCGCGCCGCCTTCGAGTTCGCCACCGACTACTCGCGCGAACGGGTCCAGTTCGGCGTGCCGATCGCAATGCACCAGGCGATCCAGTTCATCATCGCCGACATGGCGACCGAGATCGAGGCCGCGCGCCTGATGACCTGGAAGTCCGCGGTGATGCTCGACAACGGCGAACGCAACACGCTGATCTCCTCCCACGCCAAGCGCTTCGCCGCGGACACCGCGATGAAGGTGGCAACCGAAGCGGTGCAGGTCTATGGAGGCTATGGCTTCATCAAGGACTACCCCGTGGAGAAGCTGTTCCGGGACGCCAAGATCATGCAGCTGTATGAGGGCACCTCCCAGATCCAGCGCCTCGTGATCGCGCGCGAAACGCTGCTGCCCCGCCGCGTCGAGGAGCCCGCGGCGGTCGGAGGAGTGGAAACCGTGGTCGTGTAGCAGTCCCGACGCGGGTGGCGCCCAGCGCCGCTAGGCTCCCGCGACCTTACCCAGCAGAGGAGATCAACAGAATGTTCGTGTTCAAAGCCGCCGTCGTGGGTGCCGGGACGATGGGCGGCCAGATCGCCCAGACGATCGCCGCCGCCGGCATCCCGGTCGTCCTCAAGGACATCGACGAGAAGCTCGTGCAGGCAGGCCTGGACGAGGCCCGCAACGTCACCAGCGGGCAGATCGGCAAGCTCGTCGAGAAGGGAAAGATCACGGCCGAGCAGGCGCAGGCGCAGATCGAGGAGATCCTCGGGCGCATCCACGGGAGCACCTCATACGCGGACTTCGGCCAGGTGGACTTCGTGGTCGAGGCGGTGCCGGAGAAGATGGAGATCAAGCAGAGCGTGTTCGCCGAGCTCGACGCCGCCACCCCGGGCCACGCGATCCTCGCGTCCAACACCTCCTCACTGTCGATCACCGAGATCGGCGAAGCCACCCTGCGCCCTGAGAAGGTGATCGGCTTCCACTACTTCTACCCCGCCTCGATCATGCCCCTGATCGAGATCGTCGAGGGCGAGGCGACATCGGCCGAGACGGTCAGCGCGGCGATCACCTTCGCGCAGGCGATCCGCAAGCAGCCGATCACCTGTGCCGAGGTCCCCGGCTTCGTGGTCAACCGCATCCTCAACTCGGGCAGCTCGGAGATCTGGCGCGAGCAGGAGGAGAAGGGCCTGTCGATCAAGAAGATCGACGAGGGCCTCGCCGGCGCGGGCGTGGTGCCGATCGGGCCCTACCAGCTGATCAACCTGCTCGGCCTGGACACGGTCCTGCACGTGGCCGAGCACCTGGTGGAGTCCTACGGCGAGGAACGCTTCTACGTGCCCAAGGGCATGCAGAAGCTGGTCGCCAACGGCAAGCTCGGCGCCAAGACCGGCGGAGACGGCTTCTATGACTCCCGTGGCGAGCCCAACATCTCCGGCGACGGCGAGCCCGACGTGGACGAGCTCGTGGAGATGCTGTCGCTGAAGACCTTCCTTGAGGCCTGCCTGGTGCTGGAGGAGGGTGTGGCCACCCACCGCGACATCGACTTCGGGATGATGGCCGGCGCCGGCCAGGACCCGCGCCGCGGCCTGCTGCCGCCGTTCATGCGGGCCGACAGCGAGGGGCTCGACGCGGTCCTGGAGCGCATGGAGAGCGCCCAGGAGCGCCACGGCGAGCGCTTCACCCCGCCCACCATCCTGCGCCGCCTCGTCGCCCAGGGCCGGCTCGGGCAGAAGACCGGCCAGGGCTTCTATGCCTACCCGCAGCCCGACGCGGAGCAGCCGGCCGAGGTCGTCAAGCTCGAGACCCGCCCCGACGGCGTGGCGATCGCGTGGCTGGCCAACGGCCAGATGAACTCGATCTCCCCGCAGGTGGTCTCAGACCTCCAGAAGGTGTGGAGCAAGGTCAAGGACTCAGACGTCCGTGCGCTGGTGATCGCCTCCTCCAACCCCTTCCTCTACTGCGCTGGCGCGGACATCAAGGCGTTCACCACCATGGACGAGTCCTCGGGGGCGGAGCTGATCAACGGCGCACACGCGCTGTTCCGCGAGCTCGGCTCCGATGGCATCGTCACGATCGCCGCCGTCAACGGTCTGGCCTTCGGCGGTGGCTGCGAGCTGGCGATGGCGTGCGACGTGCGCATCGCCGCGCGCTCGGCCATCTTCGGCCAGCCAGAGGTCAAGCTCGGGATCATCCCGGGCTTCGGTGGCACCCAGCGCCTGCCCCGGCTGGTGGGCACCAACAAGGCCCTGGAGATGAACCTCGTGGGGGACCCGATCCTGGCCGACGAAGCGTTCGAGCTGGGCCTGGTCAACCGCCTGGTCGAGGACCACGAGCTGCTCGACACCGCGCTTCAGTGGGCGCGCAAGCTGGCCGGCCAGGCGCCGCTGGCGGTCGCCCAGATCAAGAGCATCTCCGGCGCGGGCGATCTCGATGAGGGCATCGAGGCCGAGAAGCGGGCGTTCGCCGAGGTGTTCGCAAGCGCTGACGCCAAGGAGGGCATCTCCGCCTTCCTCGGCAAACGCGCGCCCCACTTCAAGGGCAGCTGAGCGGCGCGGTGCGAGCGAGCGCCGCCCCACGATCGGAGCTGACGCGCCTGGCCGAGCTCGTGGACGCGGCGCGCTCGGTGATCGCCCTGACCGGAGCGGGAATCTCGGTGCCGTCGGGCATCCCCGACTTCCGTACCCCCGGGAGCGGGTTGTGGGAGAACGTGGACCCGATGGCAGTCGCGCACATCGACGCCTTCCGCAGCGATCCCGTGCGCTTCTGGCGCTTCTACGGCGAGCGCTTCGCCGCGCTCGGCGGCAAGCTGCCCAACGGCGCGCATCGGGCGCTGGCGGCGATGGAGGAGCGGGGCACGCTCGGCGGGGTGATCACCCAGAACATCGACATGCTCCACCGCAAGGCGGGGACCCGCGAACTGGTTGAGGTGCACGGCAGCATCGAGAGCTGCTGCTGCCCCGTCTGCGGCGGGAGCATCGCGCTGGAGGACGTTCGCGCGCGCATCGCGCTGGAGCCGGACGGCGTCCCCCGCTGCGAGTGCTGCGACGGCCCGCTGAAGCCCAACGTGGTGCTGTTCGGCGAGCTGCTGCGCGAGCGGACGCTCAGCCGCGCGCGGGAGCTGTGCGCGGGAGCCGACGTGCTCCTGTGCATCGGCTCCTCGCTGGAGGTCCACCCGGTCGCCGGGTTGCCGCTGCTGACGCGCGAGGCGGGCGGCACGGTGGCGATCATCACCCACGGCCCGACCCCGCTGGACGACATCGCCGGCGTGCGCCTGGACGGTGACGTGGTGGACGAGCTGCAGGCGCTGGCGGGCGCCCTCGGGGCGGGCTAGCGCCGGACCGTTTCAGGCCACGAGCTTGAGCAGATCGCGCTCGGGGTCGATCCCCCAGCGGCCCGCCACGGAGCGCAGCTCGTCATCCAGCGCCCAGCGATCCGAGCGCGCCGAACCCTCGTGTTCGAGGCTCGCGCCCTTCAGCGCCATGCTGCCCGCGTTCTCGCCGATCGTGCGGATCGCGTCGAGCTCCTCCGCGCTGAGCGCCACGCCCGGGTCGAGCGCGGCCAGCTCGGCACGCTTCTGCTCGATCGGGCGGGCGCCCGGGCCGCTCTCCTGGATCAGCGTGGGGGCCACGCAGCGCACGGCCGGTTGGGCGAGCACCCAGGCGCATGCCAGCTGGAGCATGGTAAGGCCGTGGCGCTCGGCGTATGGGCGCATCAGCTCGAGCTTCTCGCCACCCGCCTGGACCCATCCCTCGGGGCGGAACTTGCGGTGATCGTATTCCGCGAACCGGTGGCCCGGACGCACGTCGCCGTGGAAGATGCCTCCGTAGTCCACCACGCGCGCGATCAGGCTCACGTCGTGGGCGGCGGCGGCCGCGAGCACCAGCTCGCCCGGCCAGGGCTCGAGCGGGTTGAGGATGATCATCGCCCAGTCGATCTGCGCGGAGAACCGCTCCAGGCAGTCGATCAGATCGAGCGTGAAGCCGTTGGCCGGGCCGGGCGCCACCCCGAGCAGGCGGGTCAGACCAGCCTCGCGGACCGCCTGCATCCCCGCCCACACGGCCGGGCTGGAGTAGCCGGTGCGATCGGGGTTGTGGAGCAGCAGCAGATCGAAGCTGTCGACCCCGCAGCGCTCCAGGCTGCGCTCGGTGGCCATGCGGATGTAGTCCGCGTAGCCCTCCTCGCCGCGCAAGCTCGGGTCGGTGAAGCGCGGGAAGCCCTTGGCGCCGTCCCGCGCCCCCGAGTAGAAGTCGTGCCCGACCGCTCCGATCAGGCAGTAGTCCTCGCGGTTGACCCCGAGCAGGGAGCGCCCGAGCGCGAGATCCGCCTCGCCGCTGCCGTACACGTCCGCGGTGATCACCGTGTCGATCCCGCCTCCCGGTGTGAGCAGCGCCGTCAGCCGCTCGTCCTGCAGCGGCTCGCCGAAGTGCATGAATCGTCCCCCGCTCCAGGTGCCGATCGCGGTGGTGGTCGGGTCCATCGTCACCTCACACTAACCCCAGGCGCGGTGCGCGCGCGCAGCGCGGCCTCCAACCGTCCGAGGGCGTGGGCGACGGTCGCCTCGTCCGGCTCCGCGCTGGCCCCGGGGATCGCCGCCTGCGCCTGTGCGGCCACGCCAGCCCGCAGCTGCTCGAGCTCGGCGATGCGGATGGCGAGATCCTGGCGGCCCTCGCCGCCCAGCTCGGAGACCGCGCTGCTGAGCGCGCCGTCCAGCTCGATCGCAGCGTGCAGCAGACGCCCCTGGTCGAGGTCCAGGCGCGCGCGCAGCGTCAGCTCCTCGCACATCAGCGTCCTCCCCCGCGCTCCCAACAGCGCCGCCAGGCGCTCCTGCGGCCGCAGCGCCGAGGAGCGCGACCGCCCGCCACCACGACGCGCGCCCGACCTGCGGCCGTGCGGCATCCACGGCAGCTCGCGGGCGTGCAGCCAGCGCCCGCTGGCTACCTGCTCGCCCTCGCCCCAGCCGGCCCTGATCACCAGCGCCTGGGCGGGGGAGACCTCGTGGACGTAGGGATCCGCGGAGGCGATCCTGTGCGAGTGCAGTACGCGGTTGATCACCGCCACGGCCGCCAGCACGTCGCGCTCGCGGTCGAGATCCTCCAGCCAGGCCCGCGCCTGATGCTGGGCTGACAGCGAGATCGGATCGATGACGGTCACCCGCGTGGTGCTCACCGGCGCTGGCTCGGGCGTGGCCGACGGCCCCGCGCCGCGCGTGCCCAGCCGCCGCAGGCGCGAACGGCGCCCGCCCCTCGTGGCCGCGCGCCGGCTCGCCGCGGCGCGCCGCGCCTCCAGCGTGCCGAGCACCACCACGCGCTCGGGCTCGGCGTCCGCCTGCAGGCGCAGCAGATAGCGGCCGTCCGCAGGGCCCAGGGCCCAGGGGAACTCCATCTGCATGAAGATGAACAGCCGCTCGGGCATCTCTGCACCGTATCCTTCCTCTGCGGCTGTCGCCGTGAACACTCCGGGGCCCACGGGCCCGTCCGACTCGACGACCAGGAGCAGCGGATGTCCGACGCGAGCAACGTCGCCAAGAGCCTGCGAGAGCGGTTCGGAGGCACCACGGAGGACCGGCTCGGCAAAGCCCTCTCCGACCTGCTGGAAAACCCGCTCTTCACCGGAGCCATCGGCCGCGCGTTCGACGCCCGCGAGAAGGCAGCCCAGGCGCAGGAGGTGGCGATGGGCGCGCTCAACATCCCCTCGGCCGCGGACATCGAACGCCTGACCAGGCGCCTGCGCTCCGTCTCCCACCGCCTGGAGGGCATCGAGGACGGCGTGGACCGGCTCGACCGCGCGCTCTCTCCCGGCGGCGTGGACAGTCGCCTGGCGGCGATCGAGGAGCATCTGCGCACGCTCACCGGCAAGCTCGACCAGTCCGCCGCGGCACAGCCCACGACCGCGAGCACGGCCAGGCCGAAAGCGGCGATGGCCAAGCCCGCAGCGGCCAAGCCGAAAGCGAAAGCGGCGAGCAGGAAAGCCTGAGGCTCAGGCGGCGAGCGCCGCGATTGCCGCGGCGCCCATCGTTTCGGCGGCCGCCAGCAGCGCATGATCGTCGATCCGGCGGCGCGCGCCGCCGGGGTCGAATGTGTCTGAGACCGTAAGCACGCAGGCGACCGGCACCTGCGCACGCGTGCCCACGGCGAACAGCGCCGCGGCCTCCATCTCCACCGCCAGCGCATCGTGGCGTGCTCCGCGCGCAGCCGTCTCGTAGAACAGGTCCACGCTGACTATCGTGCCCACGTGCGCGTCGGGCGCCTGGCGGATCAGCGCCTCGGTCAGGGCGGGGTCGGCCTCCGCGTGCCCGTCCGCGCCCAGGGCCCGCGAGGTGCCGTCGGCGCAGATGGACTCGCGTGCGATCACCAGCTCGCCCAGCGCCAGGCCGGGCGCCAGCGCGCCGCAGGTGCCGACGCGCACGGCGCGGCGCGCTCCGAGGGAGATCAGCTCCTCCAGGACGATCGCCGCCGACGGGCCGCCGATGCCGGTGGCCTGGATCGTCAGCGGCTCGCCGTCGGGCGCCGCGCCGGTGTAGCCCCACAGGCCGCGGTGGTGGTTGAACATGCGCGGCTCCACCAGCAGCGCCTGCGCCAGCGCGAGCGCGCGGCCGGGATCGCTGGGCAGCAGCACGCGCTCGCCCAGCGGCGCCGTGGGGCGCAGATGGATGGGAGCACTGTGCGACATCGGCGGCGACTTTAGACTCCGGGATATGGGAATGCCCGCCGCCTCGCCCGCCTGAGTGGCCGGCTCCGGAGATGATCCTGTGGCCGAGACGGGCGCGTTCACGCTCTCCCAGGTGGCTGCCCGCGCGGAGGTCTCGCCGGCGACGGTGAGGCGCTGGCTCGCGCGCGGCCTGGTTCCCGGCTTCGATGGCCGCTGGACCCCGGCGGCGCTCGCCTACGTCCGCGTGGTGGCGCGGCTGCGCGCGCGCGGGCACACGCTCGAGGACATCAAGCGGGCCAGCGACGACGGCCAGCTGGCGATCGGCCCGATCGAGAACCTGCTGAGCGGCGCCGAGGCCCGGCATTCGCTCAAGGACCTGGTGCGCGCCAGCGGGCTGGACGCGGAGCTGATCAAACGGATCTACGCCACCATGGGCCTGGGCACGCAGTCGCTGGAGGCGTTCTCCGACGAGGACCTGCGGATGTTCGAATACGCGGCCTCCGTCCTCGCCGCCGGGTTCCCGCTGCCGGCGTTCCTGCAGCTGATGCGCGTCTACGGACAGGTGATCGCCCAGATCGCCGACGCAGAGGTGCGCCTGATCCACCTCTACGTGCACGAGCCGCTGATGCGCGCGGGCGTGCCCAGCGTGGAGATCGCGGAGGAGATGGAGGGCCTCGCGCGCGAGGTGTTCCCGTTCGCGGCGCCGTTCATGAACTACCTCCACGGGCGCCTGCTGGCGCAGTTCGTCGAGCAGGACATGATCGGCCACATGGAGGCCAATCTCGGCGATCACGCGCTACAGGAGGGGCGCCTGCGGGTGGCGATCGCGTTCGCGGATCTCGCCGGGTATGCGCGCCTGACGGTCGAGCGCGGCGACGAGGCGGCGGTCGGCGCGGTGGAGCGCTTCGCGGAGGCCGTGACCCAGACGCTGCCCGCGGACGCGCGCGTGATCAAGACGCTGGGCGACGAGGTGATGGTGATCGGCTCCGACCCGGCGGCGTTGACCCAATGGGCTGTGGGCCTGCAGGCGGGGATCGCCCCCGGCGAGCCGCCGCCGCGGATCGGTGTGCACTATGGCGAGGTGCTCTACCGCGACGGGGACTACTTCGGACGTGAGGTCAACCAGGCCGCGCGGGTGGTGGCGCGCGCGGGCGGCGGCGAGGTGCTCGTGACGCGGCCGGTCGTGGAGATGGCCGCCGGGGTGGACGCACTGGAGTTCAGCCGGATCGGCGAGGTCAGGCTCAAGGGCTTCTCCGAGCCCACCGAGCTGTTCACCGTCTCCGCGCCCGGGGAGTAGGCTGCCGATGGAGGTGCCGCAGGAGCACGCCTCGATCTTCGCGCAGGAGCTGCGCGAGGCCGTTCGCGCCGGTGGGCTGTTCGCGCGCGATCGCGCCGTCGTGGCGATGCTCTCCGGCGGACGCGACTCGACCTGCCTGCTCGACGTGGCGCTCGCTCTGCTCGGCCCCGGGGCGGTGAGCGCGCTGCACGTCAACTACGGCCTGCGCGAGCAGGCCGGCGCGGATGAGCGCCACTGCGCCGCACTCGCTCGCCAGCTGGGAATCGAGCTGGAGACCGTGCGCGTGAGCCCTCCCGGCGATGGCGGTGCGGCTGCGCAGGGGCTGGGAGGGAACGTGCAGGCGTGGGCGCGCGAGGTGCGTTACGCGGCAGCCGCGGAGGCGGCGGCGCGACGCGACGCGCTGATCGCCACGGGGCACACGGCCAGCGATCAGGTGGAGACGATCCTCTACCGCCTGGCCGCCTCCCCTGGGCGGCGCGCGCTGCTGGGGATGGTGCCCGCCGAGGGACGGCTGATCCGCCCGCTGCTTGGGGTGACACGCGAGCAGACCGCCGCCTACTGCCAGGCGCGGGGCCTGCGATGGCGCGAGGACGAGAGCAACGAGGACGAGCGCTACGCACGCACACGCGTGCGCCACGGGCTGCTCCCGGCGCTGCGCGCGGTGCACCCCGCGGCCGAGTCCAACGTGCTCAGGACGGCGGTGCTGCTGCGCGAGGAGACGGAGCTGCTCGAGGAGCTGGTGAGCAGCGAGCTGGCCGGCGCCCCGCACATCGGGATCGCGCGTCTGCGCGAGCTGCCCGCCGCCCTCGCGCGCATGATTCTCGTGCGCCTGGCCGAGAACGCCGTCGGCACCTATGTCCCTCAGGCGGGCGATCGCGTCGAGGAGATCGTCGCACTCGGGCGCCGCGGCGGGCGGGCAGAGCTGCACGTTGGAGGGCTCGCCGGCGCGGTGATCGAGAACGGCGTGCTCGAAATGGTCAAGCTCCCCCCGCGGATCACGGGCGCCGCCCGCGCCGCCGGCGGCCCGGCCCGGCACTCCGCCCGCTCGCCCGCGGAGGAGCCGCCGCGCGAGGGCTAGACTCCCTGGCGTGGCCACACCCGCGCGCCTCTCAAGCGAGCCCGGCCTGGGCGAGGTGCTCGTGAGTGCCGAGGATCTGCAGCGGCGTGTCGCAGAACTGGGTGAGGAGATCTCGCGCGACTACGCCGGCAGGTCGCTGCTGCTGGTCGGGGTGCTCAAGGGCGCCGTGTTCTTCCTCAGCGACCTCATGCGCTTCATCGACATCCCCGTGGAGGTCGATTTCATGGCCGTCGCCTCCTACGGCTCTGCCACCGACTCTTCGGGGGTGGTGAGGATCCTCAAGGATCTCGACGCCGCGATCGAAGGCCGCGACGTGTTGATCGTCGAGGACATCGTGGACTCCGGGCTGACCCTGCAGTATCTGATGCGCAACCTCGGCTCGCGCAACCCGCGGACGCTGGAGGTGTGCGCGCTGCTGACCAAGCCCGAGCGGCGCAAGGTGGATCTCCCGACGCGCTACGTGGGCTTCGAGATCCCCGATCGCTTCGTGGTCGGATACGGCCTCGACTACGCCGAGCGCCATCGCAACCTGCCGTTCGTGGCTGCGCTGGTGAGCTAGATAGAGGCCCCTTCCACCCTCCCGGAGCCCGCCGCAACTGCCGGAAAGACGGGGCTTTCATGGTACGCTAGTGGACCGGTGGCCACGACTTCATACGGTGC
>DAINPC010000045.1:0-12094 GCA_036743695.1 Solirubrobacteraceae bacterium
ATCGAGTCCTCGTGATCGGTGTTGCCCCAGGCGCCGAACATCATCGCGCCGAGGCACAGGGGGCTGACGGCGACCCCGGTGCTGCCGAGTTTGCGGTGCTCGATCGTCACTGGCGGTGAGCCTACCCCAGCGCCTGGCGGATGACGGGGTGCTTGGCTGCCGCGACCTCGTCCAGCCGGCGCACGGGCGTGGTGTACGGCGCGCCCCTGGCGATCTCGGGATCCTCGGCGGCCTCCTGGAGGATCGTGGCGATGGCCTCGGCGAAGGAGTCCAGCGTCTCCTTGGTCTCGGTCTCGGTCGGCTCGACCATCAGCGCCTCCTCCACGAGCAGCGGGAAGTAGACGGTCGGGGGATGAAAGCCGAAGTCGAGCAGCCGCTTGGCCAGGTCGAGCGTCTTGACCTGGAGGGCCTTCTTCATCGGCCCGCCGGAGAGCACGAACTCGTGCATGCACAGCTCGCCGTAGGGGAGCGGCAGGTACTCCGCCACGGACGGCTCGCGCAGGCGCGCCAGCAGGTAGTTGGCGTTGAGCACGGCCGTTTCGGAGGCGTCCTTCAGCCCGTCGCCCCCCAGCGAGCAGATGTAGGCGTAGGCGCGCACGAAGCAGCCGTAGTTGCCCTGGAAGCCGCGCAGGCGCCCGATGGATTTCGATCCCGCCCGCCCCCGGCCGTATTCGAGGTCGAACCGGCCGTCCTCGCCGCGCACGACCAGCGGCAGCGGCAGGAACGGCGCGATCCGGTCGGAGACGGCGATCGGGCCGGAGCCGGGGCCGCCGCCGCCGTGGGGCTGGGTGAAGGACTTGTGCAGGTTGAAGTGCACGATGTCAAAGCCCATGTCCCCGGGCCGGGAGAGGCCCATCACGGCGTTGAGGTTGGCGCCGTCGTAGTAGAGGGTGGCGCCCACGCCGTGCACGATCTGGGCGATCTCGGCGATGTTGGGATCGAACAGGCCGAGCGTGTTGGGGTTGGTGAGCATCAGGCAGGCCACGTCGCCGTCGGCCTTGGCGCGCAGGTCATCGACGTCAACGCCGCCGTCCTCGTTGGTGGCCACCTTGACGACCTCCAACCCGGCCATGGTGACGGTCGCGGGGTTGGTGCCGTGGGCGGTGTCGGGGGTCAGCACCTTGTGGCGGCTCTCGCCCCTGTCCTCGTGGTAGGCGCGCGTCAGCAGCACGCCCGCGAGCTCTCCGTGGGAGCCGGCGGAGGGCTGCAGCGAGACGTGGGCCAGGCCCGAGATCTCGGCCAGGGCGCCCTGCAGGCTCCACATCAGCTCGAGCGCGCCCTGGGCGCGGTCGGGATCCTGGAGCGGGTGAAGACGGGCGTGGCCGGGCAGCGCGGCCACGCGCTCGTGCAGGCGGGGGTTGTGCTTCATGGTGCACGAGCCCAGCGGGTAGAAGCCCGAGTCGAGGTCGAAGTTGCGCTTGGAGATGCCCACGTAGTGGCGCACGATCTCCGGCTCTGAGACCTCCGGCAGCCGCGGCGGCTCGGCGCGGCGAAAGCCCGCCGGCAGCAGCGTCTCGGCGTCGACCTCGGGCACTTCCGGCTGCGGGCAGACGAACGCGCGGCGCCCGGGCGAGCCCTTCTGGAAGATCGTCCGCGCCTGCTCGCGCTGCATCGGGCTCGCCCCGCCCGACGTCATCGGCCCGCGGGCACGGGCGCTCCCGTTGCCGCCATGCGGGCTGTGGCCCTCGATCCCCGGGTCGGAGTGAAGGTGGCTCTCGTCGATCGTGCTCATGCGAGGACCGCCGCCTGACGCTCGGCCGCGATCGCGTGCTCCAGCACGCGGGCGAGACGGTCGATGTCCGCACGCGTGCGCCGCTCGGTGATCGCCACCAGCAGCCCGCCGCGGTCGGACTCGCGGCCGGTGAGGGCGTGCAGGTCCACGCCCGGGTTGACCCCCTCGCCGGCGCAGCGGCGCCTGACCGCGGCCACGTCCACGTCCAGGCGCACGGCGAACTCGCGGATCACGGGCTGCTGGTGGAGCTTCTCCACGCCGTCGATCCCCGCCAGCGTCTCGCGCGCGTAGTGGGTGCGGGCGAGCAGCAGCTCGCCCAGCTCGACGATCCCGCGGCGCCCCAGCCAGGTCAGGTAGACGACCCCGGCGAGCGCGTTGAGCGCCTGCGCGGTGCAGATGTTGGAGGTGGCCTTCTCACGCCGGATGTGCTGCTCGCGGGTCTGTAGCGTGAGCACGAATCCGCGCCGCCCGTCCACGTCCAGCGTCTCTCCGGCGATCCGCCCGGGCATGCGCCGCAGATACTCCTGGCGGGCGGCGAACAGCCCGAAGGAGGGCCCGCCGAAGTCGAGCCGGTTGCCGAGCGGCTGCCCCTCCCCGACGGCCACGTCCACGCCGCATTCGCCCGGGGCCTTGAGCACGCCCAGCGCGATCGGATCGACCTGCGCCACGACCACGGGGGCGCCCGCGCCCTGCCCGCTGGCGGCGCCGCCAGCGGGCAGCGAGGCGCCCGCTGCCTTGGCGGCGGCGCTGAGGGCGGCGGCGTCCTCGACGGCTCCGTAGAAGTTGGGCTGGGCGAAGATCGCCGCGCTCGTGTCGGCGTCGATCGCCTGCGCCCACGCGTCGGGGTCGGTGATCCCGCCGGCGGAGCCGGTGGTCAGCGGCACCTCGACGACATCCATGCCGTAGCCGTGGGCGTTGGTGCGCAGCGTCTCGATCGAGTGCGGGTGCAGCCCGGCGCTGATCACGAAGCGGCTGCGGCCGTTGTGCAGCTTGGCCAGATAGCCCGCGGCGGCCACCGCGGAGGGGCCCTCGTAGGAGGAGGCGTTGGAGACGGGCAGGCCAGTCAGCTCGCAGACGGCGGTCTGGTACTCGAACATCACCTGCAGGCCGCCCTGGGAGATCTCGGGCTGGTAGGGGGTGTAGGGCGTCAGGAACTCCGAGCGCTCCATCAGCATGTCGATCAGCGCGGGGACATAGTGGTCGTACATCCCGGCGCCGAGGAAGCTGAGCTCCTCCTCGGTGCTGGTGTTGCGGGCGGCCAGCGAGCGCAGGTGCTCATAGACGTCCTGCTCTCCCAGCCCGTCGGGCAGGTCCAGCTCGCGGCCCAGGCGTACCTCCGTGGGGATCTGGCGGTCGAAGATCTCCTGCAGCGAGTCCACGCCGATGGCCGCGAGCATCGCGGCGAGATCGTCGGGGGTGGTGGCGGTGTAGCGGCTCAACTGCCAGCAGCCTAGCCAGCCAGCGTGGCCCGGTAGGTGGCCGCGTCCATCAGCGTCTCGCGCTCGGAGGGGTCCGACAGCCGCACCTTCACGAGCCAGCCCGCGTCATAGGGCTCCTCGTTGATCATGGCCGGGTTCTCGGAGATGGCGTCGTTGACCTCGACGATCTCCCCGGACAGCGGGGCGATCACGTCGGAGACCGCCTTGACCGACTCGACCTCCGCGTAGGAGGCGTCCTTGGTGAGCATCGTGCCGAGGGCGGGCGGGTCGAAGAAGACGACCTCGCCGAGGGCGTCCTGCGCGTACCAGGTGATGCCCAGCGTGGCCAGAGCGGGGTCCGCGGCGTCGATGCGCGCCCAGTCGTGCTCGGCGTGGTAGAGCAAATCGTCGGGATAGCTTGCCTGGGCCATTCACGAGCCCTTTCTGTAGAGCGGCTTGTCCTTGACTACGGCGGGGCGCATCTTGCCACGAACGTCTATCTGGAGCGGGGTGCCCGCGGCGGCCTGCCCGGCGGGCACGTAGGCCAGCCCGATGCCCGTTCCCAGGCACGGCGACAGCGTGCCGCTGGTGACCTCGCCGCCCCCGAGGACCGGGTTGCCCTGGCGCGCGATTCCGGGCCCCTCCACGGCGAACACGATGAGCTTCTCGGCCGGGCCGGCGGCGCGCACGGCGCGCACGGCCTGCGATCCGATGAAACCGGTGTCCTCCTTGCAGCACCAGCCGAGGCCCGCTTCGATCGGACCGCGATCGACGCTGAGATCGTTGCCGTAGAGGTGGAAGCAGACCTCCAGGCGCAGCGTGTCGCGCGCCCCCAGCCCAGCGGGCACGGCGCCGCGGCGCACGATCTCATCCCACACAGCCGGCGCCGCGTCCGGCGGGCACAACAGCTCGACACCGTCCTCGCCGGTGTAGCCGGTGCCGCACACGATCATCTCCACGCCGCCCAGGCGGCGCGTCCCGGCGCTCATGCGCGCGGGCAGCGGCGAGTCGGAGATCGCCTGGACGAGCTCCCGCGCCAGCGGCCCCTGCACGGCGAGCATCGCCCAGTCCTCTATCCGGTCGCTCACCTCCGCTTCGGGGAAGGCCCCGGCGTGCCCGCGGAACCAGGCGAGGTCGCGCTCGTGGTTGGAGGCGTTGGTGACGGTGAGGTAGCGATCGATGTCCAGCCGGTAGGTGAACAGGTCGTCGAGCACGCCGCCGTCCTCGCGGCAGAGCACGCTGTACTGAGCGCCGCCGAGCGGGATCCCGGACACGTCGTTTGACAGCAGCAGCTGCAGCAGCTCCTGCGCCTGGGGTCCGCTGGTTTCGATCTCGCCCATGTGCGAGACGTCGAAGATCCCGCACGCTTCGCGCACGGCCATGTGCTCCTGGCGCACGCCCTCGTATTGGACGGGCATCTCCCACCCGGCGAACTCCACCAGCCGCGCTCCGGCGGCGTCATGGCGCTCGAACAGGGGGGTGCGGCGCAGCAGCGGGGGTGCCGTCGAGGACATCGCCCCAGGCTAGCGAAGCTCTCAGCGCAGGAACGGCGGAACGTCGATGTCCTCGTCGGAGATCTCCAGCGTCGAGCGCTGGCGCTCTGAGATGCGGGGACCTCTGTCGGGACGCGCGTCGCGGCTGTCGCGGCGGGCGGTGCGTCCGGGGCGGTGGTCGAAGCCGGTGCCGATGACCGTGACGCGCACCTCGTCGGACATGCTCTCGTCAATCACCGCGCCGAAGATGATGTTGGCGTTGGCGTCGGCCGCGTTCTGGATGATCTCCGCGGCGTCGTTGACCTCGAACAGGCCGAGGTCCTTGCCGCCGGTGATGTTCAGCAGGATGCCCGTGGCGCCGTCAACGGACTCTTCCAGCAGCGGCGAGGAGATCGCGGCCTTGGCGGCGTCGCCGCAGCGGTTCTCCCCGGCGGCGAGCCCGATGCCCATCAGCGCCGAGCCGGCGTCCTGCATGATCGTGCGCACGTCGGCGAAGTCGAGGTTGATCAGGCCGGGGATGGTGATCAGATCGGTGATCCCCTGCACGCCCTGGCGCAGCACGTTGTCGGCCTCGCGGAAGGCGTCCAGCATCGAGGTGCGGCGCTCGACCACGGCGAGCAGCTTCTCGTTGGGGATCACGATCAGGGTGTCAACGACCTCGCGCAGGCGCTCGATCCCCTCGGTTGCCTGGCGGCCGCGCTGGGAGCCCTCGAAGTCGAACGGGCGCGTGACCACGCCGACGGTGAGCGCGCCGATCTCGTTCTTGGCGATCTCGGCGATCACGGGTGCCGCGCCGGTGCCGGTGCCTCCACCCTCGCCCGCGGTGACGAACACCATGTCCGCGCCCTTCAGCGCCTCCTTGATGTCGTCGCGGGACTCCGAGGCGGCGGACAGCCCGACGTCCGGGTTGGCGCCCGCGCCGAGGCCTTTCGTGGACTCGTGTCCGATGTTCAGCTTGATGTCGGCGTCGCACATCGCGAGCGCCTGGGCGTCGGTGTTGGCGGCGATGAACTCCACGCCGCGCAGTCCAGCGTCGACCATGCGGCTGACCGCGTTGGTCCCGCCGCCGCCGACGCCTACGACCTTGATGACCGCCAGATAGCTTGAGCTGGTCTCCATAATGGTTCTGTCCGAAGCCTTCAGTAGGAATCTAGGGTTCGCAGCATACTCATCGTCGAACCGCCGGGTTGTGCACGTTATGCAGGCATCTTCGCCCTGTCAACGACCGTTTGTAGTATCGCAACAATCGTTGCAGATCGCCGGACTCTCGACCGCCGCCTGAGGATCGTCCTGGGGATGGGCTAACCCTTTAGTTGAGGTTGAGTGATATCAGCCGCCGCTTGTCGGGGCTTCGGAGGGGGCTTCCGAGCTCGGCGCGGAGGCGCTTTCGGTGGATTTGCCGGACCCCGATTCCGCGGCTTCCGCGGCGGCGGAGCCCGGGGGCGGCCCGGTGCTCGTGGAGGTGCCGGCGCCGGTGCTGCCGTTCAGGCCGGCGGCCAGCGCGCCGACGGTCGATTCGGAGGTGCTGGCCTGTTCGCTGCTCGAGGCTGCGACGGCGGGGCCCGCGCCCGCGGGGAAGCCGGCGGCGGGGCGTGCGGGCAGGCGCACGTCCACGTAGGAGGCGCCCGCTGAGCTCTCCTCTGCGAGCACCCGCGCGAGCGACAGCCACTTCGCGTGGGGGCGCGCGCCGTCGCCGAAGTAGACGAGCAGCCCGTTGCGCATGGCGACGGTCAGACCCTCTCCTCCCGGGTAGACGCGCTGCACGCGCTTCGCCAGCGCGGAGGGAGCGGCGCCCAGCACCGCCAGGCTCGCCAGCAGCGTGGGGTCGTGCAGATGCTGGCCGGCCGAGGGCTCGAAGGCTCCCGCCAGGCTCGGCAACGAGCTCGACAGCAGGCCCGGGCCCAGCACCACGCCGTCGGCGGCCACGGCCGTGCGCTGGCCTCCCACGAGCAGCGCCGCCACCGGCAGCTGCTCGACCACCTCGATGTGAAGACCGTGGGGGAAGCTCGGGACCGCCTTCAGCTCGCGGACCACGCGGAATGGCGCCACGGCGGCGCGCAGCGCGCCCGTGCGCACGTCGAGCGTGCTCAGATGCCGCGCGGCCGCCACCAGCGCCGCTTCAATCGCGGGCGCCTCGGCGCCGTGCACGCCGCTCAGCTGCACGTGACGCACGGCGACCAGCGGGGAGTGGCGCAGCGCCAGGAACCCGCCCGCCCCCAGCAGCAGGGATGCAAGGACGCAGATAAGCGCGATGCGGGTGCGCCGGCGCCCCCACACGAACGCGATGCTCGAGCGCAGCGGGCGAGCGGCTCGGCGGCCGCGTGCGGACGCCCGCGGCCGGCCGATCGCCGGGCGTCCCGCGCGCGCGGCGCCCGTGCCCGCGGCGGCGCGCAGCGGGACCCTGGCGCGCCGGAGCGCCTGGATCCGCAGCGGACGAGCGATGCGGCCGATCGGAGATCGACCGATCAGAGATCGACCGATCGGAGATCGGCCAGCGAGATAGCGGTCCATTCACACGGTCTTCGACCTCGCGCCGCCATCCCCTACCGACTCAGCGCCAGGGAAAGCGCACGTCGCCGAGCGTCTGCACCTCGGGCTCGAGCTCCACCCCGAAGCGCTCCAGCACGCGGCGGCGGCCCTCGGCCATCACAGCGAGCACGTCGGCGGTGCTGGCAGTGCCGGTGTTCTCAATGAAGTTGGCGTGCTTGGGCGAGAAGCGCGCGCCACCGACGGCCAGGCCGTTGCAGCCGGCCTCGGCGAGCAACATCCCCGCGCTGCGCCCCTGCGCGCACTGGCCGATCTCCGATCGGTCCTCCGGGTTCTTGAAGGTCGAGCCGAAGGTCTTGATGCCCTGCGGCTGGGCCTCGTGGCGACGGCGGCGCATCTCCTGGAGCGTCGCCTTGACCGTCTGCACCTCCGCGGGCGCCAGCGTCAGCGACGCGCGCGCGACGATCTCCCCGGCGGCGAGGTTGGAGCGGCGGTAGGCGAAGCCCAGCTCGCGCGGCGCGCGGCGCGCCAGCCCGGCAGGGGTGGCGATCTCCACCCACTCCAGCACGCGCTCCAGCTCGCCGCCGTAGGCGTTGGCGTTCATCCGCACTGCCCCGCCGACGGTGCCGGGGATGTTCACGCCGAACTCGATCCCCGAGAGCCCCGCCCGCGCGGCGGCGGCGGCCACGGCGGGCAGGCGGGCGCCGGCGCCCGCGAGCATCCGCGGCGCCTGCACTGAGATCGCGGCGAGGTCGCGGTCGAGCTTGACCACCAAGCCCCTCACCCCGTTGTCGGCGACCAGCAGGTTGGAGCCCGACCCGACGACGGCGATCGCGAGCCCGACCCCCTCCGCCCAGCCGAGCAGCGCCACCAGCTCCTCGGCGCCCCCGGCGCGCGCGAAGAACTCCCCCTCACCGCCGGTGCGCACGGTGGTCAGGCGACTGAGCGGAAAGTCGCGTTGGACGCCCGCGGGCGGCGGCACGGCGCTCATCGCCCCCGGCCCCGATCGCGCGGCCACCACGCGCGCCGGCAACGCCCCGCGGCCGCGCCGCTCACGAGCGCACCAGCGCGCGTGCGAGCGCGTCGACGTCGCCGGCGCCCATCACCACGCACACGTCGCCCTCGCCCAACAGGCCTGCGAGCACGGGCTCGGCGTCGGCGAAGCTCGGCAGCCAGTAGACCGGCCTGCCGGCGGCTGCGTCGGCGGCCCCCTCGGCGATCAGCAGGCCGCTGACGCCGGGGTGATCCTCGGCGCGCTCGCGCGCCGGATAGACCTCGAGCACAACGATCTCATCAGCCTCGGCCAGCGCGGCGCCGAACTCGCGCGCCAGCGAGGCGGTGCGCGAATAGAGGTGCGGCTGGAAGACGGCCACCAGCCGCCGGTGGGGCAGCGTGCGCGCGCCCCGCAGGGTGGCGGCCACCTCGGTCGGGTGGTGGGCGTAGTCGTCATAGACCGGGGCGCCGCGCGGGCTGGAGCCGAGCAGCTGAAAGCGCCGGCCCGCGCCGGTGAAGCCCGCGAGGCCGGCGATCGCGGCCGCGGCATCGGCCCCGGCCAGGCGCGCGGCCTCCAGCGCCCCGGCGGCGTTGACTGCGTTGTGCACGCCGGGAACCATCAGCGTGACCTCGTGCTCGTGCCAGCGGAAGTGCGAGCCCCCGGCGGTCAGCGCCGGCTCGGGCGCGTCATAGGCGATGAGGTTGCCCGCGCGCAGCTCCAGCAGCTCGGGCCGATCCCACACGACGGCCCAGCTCGGCGCGGTGAGGAACTGGCGGAACGCCTCGCGCAGCTCGGCGAGCGAGCGGAAGGTCGCGTGGTGGTCGAGCTCGACGTTGGTCAGCACGGCGATCTCCACGCTCAGGCTGAGCATGGAGCGGTCGGACTCGTCGGCCTCCACCACCAGCCACTCGCCCTCCCCCCACTCCGCGTTCTCCAGCCCGCCGCCTACGGAGCCTCCGACCAGCCACCCCGGCCGCAGGCCCGCGCCGCGCAGCGCGTGCACGATCATCGAGGAGGTGGTGGTCTTGCCGTGGGTGCCCGCCACCGCGATCGTGCGCCGCAGCCCGGTGAGCTGCGCCAGCAGCTCCGCACGGGGCCGCTCGGGCACTCCGCGCTCGCGTGCCGTGCGGCGCTCGACGTTGTCATCGCCCACCGCCGAGGAGTAGACGAGCTCGAAGCCGTCGCCGGCGGGGACGTTCTCGGCGCGGTGGCCGACGTGGGCTTCGAGCACGCCGTCGGCGCGCAGGCGCTCCAGATACGGCCCGTTCGCCGTGTCGGAGCCGCTGACCTCGGCGCCGAGCGCGTATGCGGCACGCGCGTAGCCGCTCATCCCCGCCCCGCCGACGCCGACGAAGTGCAGGCGCCGCCCGCTCCACGGTCCGCGCGCAGGACTCACGGCGCAATGGCCCCCAGCAGCTCCTCGGCGATCTCACGGGCCGCGTCGGGACGAGCGAGGCCCGCGGCGGCCGCGGCCATCGCGGCCAGGCGGCGGCGGTCGGCCAGCAGCGCCGCGACCTCGCCGCCCAGGCGCGCGCCGCTCAGCTCGGAGTCCGCGATCGTGACCGCGGCGCCCGCATCGGACATCCAGCGCGCGTTGGCGCTCTGGTGATCGCCGGCGGCGCGCGGGTAGGGCACCAGGATCGCGGGCACGCCGTGCGCGGCGATCTCGAACACGGATCCGCCCGCGCGCGCCACCACCAGGTCGGCCGCGGCCAGCGCGTCGGCGAAGTCCGCCAGGTCGAGGTACTCGCGCAGGTCATAGCCGGCGGGAAGCACGCGCGCGGCCAGCTCGCCGTGATCGCGCCGCCCGCAGACATGCAGGACGTGAAAGGGCGCTCCCGCGAACGCCTCCACGGCCGCCAGGTTGATCGACCGCGCTCCGAGCGAGCCGCCGAAGACCAGCACGCAGGTGACATCCGGCGGGACCCCCATGCGCTCGCGCGCGGCCACACGGTCGGAGGCGGGAGGCGGCACGGGTCGGCCGGTCACGCGGTAGCGGCCTCCCTCACGGCCGGGGATGGGAAAGGCCAGGCATACCCTGCGCGCGAAGCGGGCGAGCATCCGGTTGGTCAACCCCAGATGGCTGTCCGCCTCGGTCAGCACCAGCGGGATGCGCAGGGTGATGGCCGCCAGCCCGACGGGGCCGGCGACGTAGCCGCCGCCGCCCATCACCGCGTCGGGGGCGAGCCTCCTCAGCAGCGAGCGGGCACGCGGCAGCGCCACGGCGGCGAGCGCCAGCGCGCGCAGGGCGCGCAGCGGATTGGAGCGGTGCAGACCCTCGACGGCGATGCCGTGCAGCGGGAAGCCCGCCGCGGGCACGAGCTGCGCCTCGGCGCGCCCGCCGCCCACGAAGGAGACCTCCGCGCCCTCAGCCCGCAGCGCTTCCGCGACCGCCAGCGCCGGCACCACGTGCCCGGCGGTCCCGCCGGCGGCGATCACGATCCTCGGCGCTGCGCTCACCGGCCAATCGTGCCGGTTCGCGCGCGCGGGCGTCGAGCGAGCGCCCCCGCGCGGGAGCCACCGCGCGCACATGACCGGTCGCGCCGGAGGCGACGTTCAGCAGCAGGCCCATCGCGGCGAGCATCACGATCAGGCTGCTGGAGCCATAGGAGACGAACGGCAGCGGGACGCCCGTGAGCGGCGCGAGGCCAAGCACGGCGAAGGCGTTGAGGATCGCCTGGGAGAGGATCAGCGAGGTGACGCCCACGGCGATCAGGGCGCTGTAGAGGCTGCGCGCGCCCTTCGCCGCGCGCAGGCCCGCATAGGCGATCAGGCCGTAAAGGAACAGCAGCGCGAACACCCCGACCGCTCCCAGCTCCTCGGCTATCACCGCGAGGATGAAGTCCGTGGGCGCCTCCGGCAGGTAGAAGATCTTCTGCACCGACTGCCCCGGGCCGACCCCGAACAGCCCGCCGGAGCCGATCGCGATCTGGCCCTGGACGGCTTGAAAGCCGGTCGAGGAGGCGTGCGCCCAGGGGTCCAGGAAGGAGGTCAGCCGCGCGCGCGCATACGGTCGGATCAGAGCGTAGATCAGGATCAGGCCGAGCAGCGAGCCGCCCATGACAGCGAGCTTCCGCATCGGGATGCCCGCCGCCACGAGCATCGCGCTGACGGTGAACGCGATCACCATCGCGGTGCCGAGATCGGGCTGGGTGAACACGAGCAGGCAGGCGGCGCCGACCACGATCAGCAGCGGTTTGGCAAGCTCGCGCAGATCGTTCACGCGCTGCGGGCGCTTTGCCAGCAGCGTCGCCGAGTAGAGCACCAGCGCGAGCTTCATCAGCTCGGATGGCTGAAACTGGAGCTGGCCCGGGCCGATCCAGCGGCGGGCGCCGTTGATGCTCACGCCCACGTGCGGGATGTGGACCGCGATCACGAGCACGAACGACACGAACAGCAGCGGCGCGGTGATGCTGTGGACTTTCGCCACCCCGTCGCGCGCCAGCACGCGCATCACCACCAGGCCGATGGCTCCGTAGAGGAAGAACTTGATCAGGAAGCTGCTGCCGTAGCCGTGGCCCTGGAGCAGCGTGGTCGCCGAGGAGGCGCTGTAGACCATGACCGCGCCGAGAGCCAGCAGGCACATGGTGGCGGTCAGCAGGATGCGGTGCTCCAGCGACTGCCGGCCCGCCGCGGCGCTCGCCCGGCGGGAGCGCTTGGGGTCGCTGCGCGAGTGACGAGGAGCGGTGGCCTTGGCCCGGCGTCCGGCGGCTGATGACATCCCCGCTCACTTCGACACCCGCTCGTGGAAGCCTCCCGTTCTTGGCGAGCGAGATCTAGATCCCCCTGCTCTGGCGATAGATCGTGAAGCCGATCGCGGCGCAGATGGAGGCCACGATCCAGAAGCGCAGGATGATCTTGGTCTCAGACCATCCCCTCAGCTCGAAGTGGTGGTGGATGGGTGCCATCAGGAATACGCGTTTGCGCGTCATCTGGAAGGAGATGACCTGGATCACGACCGACAGCGCCT
>DAINPC010000046.1:0-10452 GCA_036743695.1 Solirubrobacteraceae bacterium
GGCCCCACGTGACGTTGAGGATCTCGCGTGCCTGCTGGGGCAGTGTGCCGCGCACCAGCCATGGTGCAGCGAAGCCGATCAGCGGTCTCACCGTGGCCCACGCCGGTCCGTGGATCTCGGGGAATGGAGCGGGCAAGCGGTGCGCGGTCTGCACGGCACCGAGTGCGATCGGGGTGGCCTCGAGCACGTTCTCGAGCGTGGACTGCCAGTAGCGCTCGAAGGCCGCATAGTCGGGCGGGACCGGGCTCATGGTCAGGCCGTAGCGCCTGTACCAGGTGACCGACTCCGCGTAGAGCTGCTGCTTCTCTGCGGTCGTTAGCGGCTTGCCGAAGAGCTCTTGGGTGGTGATCTGCGCCTCGAAGAACGTCGCGTGCGCCCAGTAGTAGGTGGCAGGGTCAAGCGCGTGGTAGCGCCGGCCCCGAGTATCGCGGCCGCGGATCGGCGGGTGCTGGTCGCGCACCCAGCGTGCTGTGGACTCGGCGTCGTCGTCGTAGACCACGCCGAGGATCGGTCCGGCCGAGCGGAGGAGGCGCTGCAGCGGGTTCTCAAGGACGTCCGAGTGATCGACCAGGGCAGCGCCGATCGCTGGATGCATTGCCTGCAGAACACCGGCCCGCTGGGCGAGCAACACGCCACGGGCGTCCCCGAGATATCTCCAGGTCAGGGAATCCGGGCCAAGCGGTGCGCCGCCCAACCTCCCGCCCGCAGCCACCACCGGCGCGTCAGGACATGGCTGCTCTCTTGAGGGTGTGATCATGCCCCCACGGTAACGCGAGCGACCACTCGCATTCAAGTCGCATTCGTGAGAAGCTGTCCGGATGCCGCCGACCCGGAGACGGAGCCCCGGCCAGGCTCGATCACGAGCAATGGTCGAGCGCATCCTCACCGCAGGTGCTCGCGTTCTCATCGACTGCGGCTACCAGGATGCCTCGACCAACCGGATCGCTCGCGAGGCGGGCGTCAGCCCTGGCAGCCTCTACCACTACTTCGCAGACAAGGACGCCATCTTCGCCGAGGTCAACCGGCGGCTCATCAACGACTTTGCGGCTGCCATCGCCCCAGCGCTGCGTCGCGCGGCAACAGAGCAACCGCCGATCGCAGTGCTCACCGTCCTTGGCGCAGTCCTCGACGCGCTGCAGCAGCACGCCGCCCTGCTCCGAGCGCTCGTCGACCGCGTACCGGCCATCGAGCAACAGGAGGCACTGCAGTCGGTGCGGGACCGTCTCGCCGACCTCGTCTACCACACCCTCGCCGCCAACGGTCAGGCCTTGCGACACCCCGACGTCGAGCGCACCACGTGGACGATCGTCGAGCTCACGCAACACATGCTCGTCCGCTACGTGCTCGACTCACCACCAATCGAGCGTGAGGACTTTCTCGCCGACACCGCCCACATGGTCCTAAGCCTCGCCTACGACACCCAACGCGACCGGTGAACCGCCCCGGCTTGGGTGTTGCTCAGCCCCAGCCGCCGTCCTCGCCCCTCCAACTCGGGCGGCCTGGCTCAAGCTACCCCGCCGCTGCACTGCGCCCGCGTCGCGTCAGCTCCCGCACAAGCGCCTCGATCGAGCGCTCCAGCTGCTGGATGCTCGCCTTATCGACCCGATCCACGCCAACGGCGCGGTTGACCCAAGCGTTGATCTCACGATGACCGCCGCCGTCTCGACGCTGCAGTTCTGACACCAGGCGGCTGCGCTCCTGGCGCAGGGCCGCGCGGCGCTCGAAGGCCGCGATCGGGGCGCTCTCCGTCTGGGGCGCCTGGCTCGGGGAGGGCGAGGGCGAGGGCGCCCGCTCGGGAGGGCCGAACAGGGTCATTTGCGCCGCGAACTCCGCGCTCAGGGGCACGAACTCCGCGGCCGGGGAGGGCTCGGTGGCGGGCAGCTCGGGCAGCTCCTCCCAACCCTCCTCGACGGGCTCGTTGGCGTGGAGCGCGTGGCGCAGCTCGGTTTCGACCTCCGAGGCATGGATGCGCAGGGTTGGATCGGCGGGGAGATACAGCCAGCTCGGCTCCGCCCTGCTGCCGGGGATCGTACGCACGAAGCGCCCGACGATCTGGCGGAAGATCAGGGGCGTCTTTGCAGCGGTCGCGTACACGCCCACGCGCAGCCGCGGGATGTCCACGCCCTCGGACACCATGTTCACCGCCACGACCCACGGCTCGCGGGAGCCGCGGAAGTCCGCCAGCTTGCGTGCAGCGTTCGTCTCCGTGTGAAGCACCACCACCGGCGCTCGTCCGGTCGCCTCGGCCAGGAGCTTTGCAATCCGGCGGGCGTGCGTGGCGTCGGCCGCGACCGCAAGGCCTCCCGCGTCGCCGTGGCTCTCCGCGCGCAGCGCCCGCAGCTTGGCGTCCGCCTCACGCAGGATCCGCGGAAGACCGTCTGGCAGCTCGGTCGAGATCGCCGTGCGATACCTCCTGCTGGCCTCGCGGGCCGTCAAGACCGTCTCAAACGACGATTCGATCACGTCATCGCCGCTGCGCCAGGACAGCGTGCCGTCGAACGTCACAAATGCCACCGGTCGGCAGATCCCATCGGCGACGGCCTCCGCGTAGGAGTAAGAGACGTCGGGGACCACCAGGCCGTCGCTGTCGTAGCGCACGCCCGGGATCAGGGTGGCATCAGAGCGAAAGGGCGTGCCGGACAGCAGCAGCCACCTGGGCGCCGAGGCGAACGCCCGCTGGAAGCTCGTGCCCCACGCGAGGTTCTCGCCGAGATGGTGCGCCTCGTCCACCACCACCAGGGTCTCCCGCGAGACCCGGGCCGCCCAGCCGCCCGGATCGCTCGCCACGCGCGCATATGTCACTGCCACGCCGTCGAAGTCGCGCGGTGGGTTGGGTCCGCGGGCGTCCGGCTGCAGCTGCACGCCGAGCGTCGCCGCTGCCGCCGCCCACTGGCGCGTGAGCGGCGTCGTGGGGCAGAGCACCACCACTCGCCTCACAGCCCTCCTCGACAGCAGCTCCCTCGCCAGCTCGAGCGCCGGGCGCGTCTTGCCGGCGCCCGGCGCCGCCGAGATCAGGAAGGGGCCCTCCCGCCAGTCGTTCAGGCGGTCGAGCGCGTGGCGCTGCCACGCGCGCAGCGATGTGGGAGTCGAGCGCGTCAAAGAGCCCGGCATCCTGCGGTACGGGACGGACGGATCGTTCGACCGGGCTGGCTATGCTCATTCAAGCCCGAGCAGACAGCCCGCAGGCTGCTCCGCTGCTCAGCGCAGAGCATGCCCCTGGATGCCCAACACACCCGCTCGAAGCCGCCCCGGCCGCACAGGCTGCCGCTGGGCGCTGGCGCCCTGGCGTGCGCGGTCGGGCTGCTGGCGCTTGCGTCATACCCTGTCGCGTCCGCGGCGGGCGCTCGCCAGCGGGCGGGTGCCGCCCGCAGCCACGCCGCGTGCAGCGGCCCGAAAAGCGCGACCACGCCCTGCCGCTTCTCCACACCCAGCGGCAACATACGATGCCTGTGGAGCCCTGTGGGCGACACTGTTGCGTGCGAGCTGCTCCCCTCCGGACGCGCCTATCGGCTCGGACCGGCCGGCAAGGCGAGGGCGATCCGTCTCAGGCTCCTCCGGCGCGGCCAGACGCTGCCCACCAACCAGCAGCTCGTGTTCCCCCGAAGCCTCTCCTGCCATGACACGAATACGACCATCACCTGCAACCAGGACTTCGGCCTGGGCTTCTTCAAGCTCGCCCGCGGGCACTCGCGCAGCGCGTAGGAGGGCCTCAGAGCCAGGCTCCGAGCGGACGGTCATGCGGTTCAACGCGTGAACGCCCTTGCGAAGCTGCGCGGCCGCGTGGCGGAGCTCGCAGATCTGGCTTCGCTGGAGATGCTCGCCGGGTGGGACCAGCTCGTGATGATGCCGAGCGAGGGCGCGCCCGCGAGGGCACAGCAGCTGGGCACCCTCGCGCGACTCACCCATGAACGCGCTACCGCCGATGAGATCGGGGCCTGGCTGGCTGAGCTCGACGGGCAGGGGCTGGACGCGGTGGACCGGGACATCGTGCGCCTCGCCCGCCGCGACTGGGAGCGCGCCCGCCGGGTGCCCACCGAGCTCGCCGGCGAGCTCGCCCGTGCGAGCGCCGAGGGTTAGGAGAGCTGGGAGCGCGCCCGAGCAGACGACGACTTCGCCGCGTTCGCTCCAGCGCTGCAGCGAAACGTGAAGCTCGCGCGGGCCTACGGACAGTGCCTGGCCAGCGATGATGGGAGCGCGTACGAGGCGCTGCTGGGCGACTACGACTTCGGCCTGGGGATCGAGGAGCTGCGGCGCCTGTTCGGCGCGCTCGCCAGTGCGCTGCCGCCCCTGGCCGCCCAGGCGCACGTCAATTCGCCGCCGCGCACGCTGGCCGTGCCCGTGGCCGCGCAACAGAGGGCAGTCGTGAGCATGCTGCGCCGAATCGGCGTGGAGGACGGGAGCTGGCGGGTGGACGTCTCGACCCACCCCTTCACCGCCTGGACGAGCAGGCGCGACTCGCGCATGACCACGCGCTACGAAGACGGCCAGGTCGAGTCGCTGCTGAGCTCGCTGCACGAGTACGGCCATGCCCTCTACGAGCGTCAGATCGACCCTGCGCTGGAGCGCACAAACCTCGGAACGGGCACCTCCATGTCGATTCACGAGTCCCAGAGCAAGCTGTGGGAGGACCACGTGGCGCGCAGCCCTGCGTTCGCCCACGTGCTGGCCGCAGAGCTGGGCGCCGCGGGCTTCCCAGTCGCCGCCGCCGAGCTCCACGCCACGCTGGCGGGCGTCGAGCCGTCCCTGATCCGCGTCTCCGCCGATCCGCTCACCTACCCGCTGCACATCATCCTGCGCTTCGAGCTGGAGCTGGCAATGATCGACGGGGACCTCGCCGTCCGCGACCTGCCCGCCGCGTGGCGCGACGGGATCCAGCGCCTGCTGGGCCTGGAGGTGCCATCCGACGCGCTCGGATGCCTGCAGGACGTGCACTGGGGCGCGGGCAGCTTCGGATACTTCCCCAGCTACGCACTCGGCTGCCTGATCGCCGCTCAGCTGTGGGAGGCGATGGAGGCCGAGCTCGGACCGCGCGACGAGGACCTGCGTGACGGCGAAGTGGCGCCCATCCAGCACTGGCTAGCCGAGCGGGTGCACCGCCACGGACGACGCCTCGACACCACGGCGCTGGTCGAGCAGGCCACCGGCCGGGCGCTCGAGGTGGAGCCGTTCCTGCGCTACGTGGCCCCGCTCGCCGAGAGCTGACCGGTTCCGCGCCGACAGCCGCTGGCGCGGAACGCATGCGTCTGTCCGCAAGCTGGTGTGCATGGACGGATTCCCGATTGTGCCGGCGGAGCATCTAGCCGACACTTGAAGGGATGCCGCAAGCCAGCACGCGCCACCGATCCAGGATCGGTGGGCGCGGTCGCCGTTACGGCTCCCGCACGGATGCGCTGCCGGTCTACTCCGGGCGCTTTGGCGTCGAGCAGGCCGAGAGGCTGCTGTGGCGCGCCGGCTTCGGCCCGCGGCCGGGCCAGGCCGCCAGACTTGCCGGGCGGGGACTGCGAGCGGCGGTCCTGTCGCTGACCCGGCCTCGACAGCGCTCGCTGGCGGGCCCTGCGCCCAGGCTCCAGAACGGCCAGCCCATCGCCCCGTACGACGTGTGGGGCAACGACGTGCTCTGGTGGCTTGACCGGATGGTGCGCACGCGCGCGCCACTGATCGAGCGCATGACGCTCGTGTGGCACGACTGGTTCGCCACCAGCAACGAGCTGGTCAACTCGCAGCGGCTGATGATCGCCCAGAACGAGACGCAGCGGGCGCTGTGCCTGGCGAGCTTCCCCCGCATGCTCGCCGCCATGACCACCGACCCCGCAATGCTGCTGTGGCTGTCCGGCGCCGGAAGCTCCAAGGACGCGCCGAACGAGAACTACGCGCGCGAGATGCAGGAGCTGTTCGCGCTCGGCGCCAGCCAGGGCTACACCGAGCGCGACGTGCGCGAACACGCCCGCGCCCTGACCGGATGGACGAACACCTGGGATCGGGCCACCGGCCAGCCGACGGACTTCCGCTTCGACGCAGCCCTGCACGACGCCGGCGTCAAGGTCATCTATGGGCATCGCGGACGCTTCGGCTGGAGGGACAGCCTGCGGCTCGTCGTCGGCCATCCCGATCACCCCAAGCACTTCGTCGCGAAGCTGTGGTCCTACTTCAGCCCCCAGCCGCTGTCCGCCGGCGACGCCCGCGCATGCGAGCGGCTCTACGTCTCGACCGGTAAGCAGATTCGCCCGGTGCTCGAGGCCATGCTGATGCACCCGCTGCTGCTCGCCGGGCCGCGCATGGTCAAGCCGCCGATCGTGCAGATCGCCGGGATGCTGCGCGGGATCGGCCGCTACATCGACACCGACGCCTGGGCGTGGGAGGCGAACATCGCGGGGCAGATGCCGTTCTACCCACCCAACGTCGCCGGCTGGGAAGCCGACCGCTGGCTCAACACGGGGACATGGCTCGCACGCTTCAACCTCGCCGCGCAGATGATCGACGAAAAGCGGGCGCTGAAGCCCAGCGCCACCAGGCGAGCGGCCGCCGTGGACCCGAACGCCCTCGCAGCGCAGGCGCTCGCGTTCTGGGGTGGGCCCTGGTCGTCGCCACGCCGGACTACCAGACGTGCTGACATGAGCCCCCGCAGCCCCCATCGAGCCTGTGCCTGCCAGGACTTCAACCGAGCCGAGCTCCTGCGGCACGCCGCCGCACAGCCCGGCCGCGGACTGCCGTCGATCGAGCCGGGGATGCCAACACCGGCCGGCACGGGGCTGTCCCGCCGCGGCTTCCTGCTGGCCTCCGCAGGCCTCGCGCTGTCCGTGTACGGCGCCGGCCGGCTGCTCGACCCCGCCAGCTTCGAGGAGGGCATCGCTCGCGCCGCCGCCGGCCCCACACAGCCGGTGCTGGTCAGCGTCTACCTGCAGGGCGGCATCGACTCGATGTCCGTGCTCTACCCCGCCGGCGACCCGCTGTATGCCTCCTACCGGCCCGTGCTGGCGCTGCCCGACACCGCCGGACCGGTGTTCACGGAGGATCCGCGCCTGCACTGGCACCCGCTCGCCGCGCCGCTGGCCCAGCTGCACGCGGAGGGCAAGGTGAGCGTGCTGCCCGCCGTCGGCTACGCGGATCCCGACCAGTCGCACTTCACCAGCCGCCACTTCTGGGAGGTGGGTGCCACCCAGGCCGAGCTCCTGACCGGCTGGATGGGCCGCTACCTCGATCTGGCCGGAGCTCCCGACAACCCACTCCAGGGCCTGTGCCTCGACGAGGCGCTGCAGCCCTCGCTCGCCACCGCGCGCATGCCCGTCGCGACCATCGACAGCCCGTCCTCATACTCCTTCTACGCAAGGGGAGTGTGGGGGCCGCCGCAGTCGATCATGTACGACTACTTCGACGCTCTCGGCCAGGTGGGCACGCGCTCCGGCGACGCGGCGATGGCCCAGTCCGGTCAGGCCGCGCTGATGTCCAACACCCTGCGCAGGCAGCTGATGCCGTTCCAGCCCGCCTCCGGCGAAGCCGCCCCGGGGCTGCCCGCCGGCTATCCCGGCGCCGGCGACCAGTTTCCCGCGCGCATGGCCGCCATTGCGCAGATGCTCGCCGCGGGACTGCCCATGCGCTGCGTGAGCGTCTCGACAGAATCCGTGTTCGACACTCACGACAGTCAGGTGGCCGCCCTCAACACCGGGCTGGCCGAGGCCGCACAGACCCTCTACGCCTTCCAGCGCGACCTCGAGGCACGCGGTCTCGCGGACAACGTGCTCACGCTCGTGTGGTCTGAGTTCGGGCGCCGCCCGCAGGAGAACGCCTCGGGGGGCACAGATCACGGCGCTGCCGGCTGCGCGTTCGTGATGGGCACCCGCGCCGCCGGCACCATGATCGGCGAATGGCCCGGACTCGCAGGCGGGCTGGACGCCCTCGGCAACGTGCGCGCAACCGCCGACTTTCGCGGCCTCTACTGCTCGCTGCTGGAGCAGTGGCTGGGCCATGAAGCCGCGCCCGTCATACCCGGTGCCGCCGGACTGGCACGCCCGCAGGTGGTCAGGTGACACTCGCCTGCAGCGCCGCATTCGCCACGCCCGTGCTCGTGGGCGCGATGGCGCTGTCCGGAAACGCTCCCGCCAACCCGAGTCCGCAGCCCCGTGCCGTCGCTGCTGTCAGCTCGCACGTCCAGGTCACCCAGGTCGAGTACCGCCTGACGCTCTCCCGCGGCGTCGTCAACGCAGGGAGGGTGAGCCTGGAGGCGATCGATCGCGGCATGGATCCCCACGATCTGCGCGTGCGTGCACTCGGCTCCAACCATGAGGTTGCACTACCGCAGCTGACGCCCGGGCAACGCTGGGACGGGGTCGTGTCGCTCAGGCCGGGCGTCTACAGCCTGTGGTGCTCGCTGCCCGAACACGCCAAGCTGGGGATGCGCGCCACGCTCACGGTCGTGCGCTGAGGCCCGCGCAGCGCTCCCGATCGCGAGCCTCGGCCCGCCCAGCGCCAGCTCGCAGCAGGACCCGCGCAGGGCGGCCGTTGAGCGGCACGCCGACTATCGTCCTCCGGGCCATGCCGCCGCCGTCGCAGCCCGATTCGCCCGGGTCGCCGCTCGCCGTCGATCGACCCCATGCGCAGCCGGAGCCGGTCAGCGAGGCGCTCCAACGCTGGCTGGGAGGCGACGGCAGGAGGACCTTGGGCAGCCTGATCGAGCTGTTCCAGGAGAGGAGCTTCGCCATCCTGTTCGTGCTGCTGCTGGGGGTCCCCGCCTGCGCTTCCTGTTCGAGCACCGGTTGAGCGGCATCGTGTTCGGGCTGCTCGTCCTGGGCGGGTCCGCCGGCGCTTTCCTCGCCCCTCCGTTCACGGGACTCGACACGCTGCCGGCGCTTGGCGTGGTGCTGCTGTCCCTCGGCGTGCTGCTCTAGGACTTCCTCGTGATCGTCGTGGCGCTGATCGTGGGCACCTCCGGCGTCGTGCTCGAGCTCGTGCTCGGCAGCGCCGCCGTTCACGGTCTCGGAGGCCTGCTCTAGGCGTCGCAGCCCCGGCGCGCTCGCTCCCGGTCACGCCTCCGTCGCTCGGTCCGGCTCGCTCGGACGCCCGCCCAGCAGGTCTGCGAGCCGGCGGCGCAGTCGCGCACCAGTGCGCGTGGGGTCGTCAAAGCGCGCCTCCGCCAGCACGCGGCGCCGGCTGCCCGCCGGATAGCGCCATCGCGCCCAGGGGGAGCGAGGATGCGCCACTCGGATCGCTCCAAGCAGGCCGACGGGCAGGATGAACAGGCCCACCGCTCCCAGCAGGATGCGCCCCTTCAGGAACGCCACCACCGACACCAGCAGGGAGAGGCCGATGGCCGCGCTGACGGTTACGGCCGAGGCCGGCGCATCGAGGTCGAACGGGCGCACCCCGATCACGACAAGCAGACCCACCGTCGCCACGATCGCCACCGCCTCTAGCGAGGAGCGCCCCTCCTCGCTCCAGTAGACGTCTTCCATACGAGTCCACAGCGCGAACTCGTCGAGGGTGAGGCCCGCGCCCGCTCCGAACACCCCGGCGACGATCCCGCCCCACGGCTCGTGCAGGTGCAGGCCGATTCCCGCGAAGCCGCTGCCCAGCATCAGAAAGATGCCCCACACGAAGTGGTGCAGGTGCACTCCTCCCGTTTCCACCCCGCCGGGCCACCACGTGAACGCCCTGGTCATGCGCGCGCTGGTGCGAATCAGCAAGAACGAGATCAGCAGCGCAGCCAGGCACACGAACGCCCGCTGACGGCCATCGTCGGCCACAACCAGGTCGTAGATGTGGCCGATCGGGAACAGGCTCGCCAGCGGGCTCATGTGCTGGGCGCAGTATCGCCGATCGGGCATGCGGCGGCGCGATCGAAAAACTACGCACACCTCACAATTCCCCTCTAAATCCCCGTATCATGTGCAGCGGCGGAACCGGCGGGCAGATGCGGTAGAGACGCGGGCCACCGCCGACTGGGCTGGTTGGACGACTACATGGTTTGGAGCAGCGCTTCAATGACGGCTGGAAGACATGTCGGGTTGGCGGTTGCCGCGGTGATCGCCACGCTCCTCACGCTGGCAGCCGCGCCCGCGGGGGTCGCGTTGGCCGCCGCACCCGAACTGAAGATCGAGCAGCCCGTCGAAGGGAGCTTCACGAAAGCACAGACGCTCTCCTTCGCGGGCACCACGAACGACACCTTCGATCAGGTCACGCTCGCCGTGTACGAAGGCTCAGACACCAAAGGCAGGCTAGTGGGGACATCTCTGATGCCCTTCCTGCTTTTGGGGGGGAATTCCTGGGAAGGAACGTTCGAATCCCCGCTGCAACCGGGGACCTACACAGCAGTCGCGGAGCAGCTCGAAAGCCCCGAACCCGGCTTCAGCACATCGGTGAGCTTCACCGTCGACACCACCGCTCCAGTGGTTGGGATGAACGAAGTGGTCTCGCCGTCCAACAATCAGACACCGACGCTCTCGGGCGCCGCCGGCATGC
>DAINPC010000046.1:10552-12041 GCA_036743695.1 Solirubrobacteraceae bacterium
AGCGGGCAACGTCGCCAAGAGCACGTCCACGTTCACCGTCGACACCAACTCCCCGACCGTGACGCTCGCCACGTCCGGGCTCGTGGTGCGTGCGAAACTAGGCATGACGACAGCCACGCCGAGCTTCAGCGGCAGCGCTGGAACCGCGCCCGAAGACGGCACGTCGGTCACCGTGAGAATCTTCAGCGGCACCTCGGCCTCGGGCAGCCTCGAGCGCAGCGTGAGCGGCGCCGTCAACGGCTCGACCTGGACGGTGGGCCCCGTGGAAGCCCTCGAAGACGGCACCTACACCGCGCAGGCCGAACAGAGCGACTCGAGCTTCGGAGGCCATCCGGGTGTCAGCGAACCGTCCACATTCGTCGTGGACGGTGACGCGCCGCAGGTCACGCTGACCTCGCCGACGAACGGCAGCTCCACCTCCAGCTCATCGCAGACCGTCAGCGGAGCCGCCGGCAAAGCTCCAGGCGACTTGCCAACGATCACCATCCAGCTGTTCGCCGGCTCGACCGTCACAGCCGGTGCCACGCTGGAGGCCGTCACCGTTCAGGCCGCCAGCGGAGCCTGGTCGGGCGCGTTCGGGGGGCTGACCCCCGGCACGTACACGGCTCGCGCGCAGCAACGCGACGACGTCGGCAACGCCGGCTTCAGCGCGCCGGCGACGTTCACCGTCACGCTCCCACCGGCCCCGACCCCGCCAGCCCCGCCGGTGGCGTCCTTCCGGTGGTTTCCCTCAGCCCCGCACGTCGGCGAACCGGTCTCGCTCGTATCGACCTCGACCGCAGCCACCAACTCCCTCGCCGGGTTCGCCTGGTCGCTGAGCGCGAGCGGCCCCTTGGAACCGGGCTCATCCGTGCGCGCCACCTCCTTCTCCACTCCCGGAAGCCATGTGGTGCGGTTGAGCGTCATCGACGCCAACGGCCTCTCAAGCATGGTCGCCGAGACCATCCCCGTCACCGCGCGGGCGCTCGTGCTGATGCAGCCCTTCCCCGTCGTGCGGATCGCCGGCACCGAGAGCTCGGCGGGCGTGAGGATCATCCTGTTCACCGTGCAGGCGCCCGCGGGCGCGAAGATCTCCGTGAGATGTCACGGCCCTGGCTGCCCGGCCAAGCCACAGAGTCTGGTGGCGCGCGCGGGCAGGGGCAGGAGCAGGGCCGGGATGATCCTCATCTCCCTACGGCGCTTCGAGGGCTTGCTGCGTCCGGGCGCCGTGCTGGAGATCAGGGTCACCAAGAGCGGGCAGATCGGCAAGTTCACACGCTTCACAGTCCGTCGCCACAAGCTGCCCACGCGCGTGGACAGCTGCCTCAGCGCAGCCGGGGTCAAGCCGATCGCGTGCCCGTCCTCATGAACACCGTGCGAGCTGCCAGACGGTGGATCCACGCGAGCGGTCGGTTCGATCGCGTGCCCGTCTTCATGGGCACCGTGCGAGCTGGGAGACGGTGGATCCACGCGAGCGGTCGGTTCGATCGCGTGCCCGTCTTCATGGGCA
>DAINPC010000047.1:0-7307 GCA_036743695.1 Solirubrobacteraceae bacterium
ACGAGGCGGGAGGACCGCCACCTACGAAGTTCTACGCGCTACGGGACAACCTCGAGTGTCGTGGGCGGCGGTCTCGGCCGCTGGATTGAGCGTTATCACGGACACATGGACAGCGTGCGCGTGAAGGTCCCAGTGAGTCTTCATCGTGCAGGCGATGGCGCCGGCAACCACGACTCGTTCTTCTCGGTGGCCGTGCCGGTCGCCCAGCCGGACCCGGTTGCGCGCCTGCGGGCGGTGCACGCCGCGACCGCGGTGCGCAAGGCGGAGCACGATGCCGACACCAGGGACGAGCTGCTGCGCGACCTCAGCCATGTCTCGCCGCGCCTCAGAAGGCTGTGCGAACGGGTCGAGCGCAGTGGACGGGCGTTTGCGGTCAACGTATCCAACGTTCCCGGCCCACGCGAACGGGTCGGCGTGCTCGGCGCTCCGGTCAGCTCGCTCTACTCGATCGCAGAGATCGCTCAGCATCACGCGGTGCGCGTCGCGGCCGTGTCCGTCGCCGACACGCTGTTCCTGGGCTTCTGCGCCGATCCCGCGATCGTGGCGGGCGTGCAGGCGATGGCCGAAGGCACCGAGCTCGAGGCGCTGGCCCTGATCGCCGCCACCTGACCGGAGGCAACCAGTCATGCGGACAGGTCCTACTCGCTGGGTGCGGCTGGACCGGGCCATCTGGACGGCCCGTTCGGTTCCTTGCCCCTTTGCGCTCTGCGAGGTTTCGATTCCCGGACGGCTCGATGCGGCCCAGCCGCGCCGCCGAGCCTACGGTGGGCCGATACGCCGTACAAGACGCGCACGGCAGCTTGCAGGCAGGGATGCTCGTGGATGCCTCACAGCCATCGCCATTTTCGCCGCTGCTGTAGCTCGATTCCCGCAACGTCCGCATCTGAAAGTCGATCCTGCGGCAGCAGCCATCTTCAAGTGCAGCCGGCCGAGGCCGCACAGCCGCTGGCTCCGTTCTGGAAGTCGCCGCTCACCGAGGAGTAAGCGCGGCTGGCGTTGTTGAATGTGCCCTCGCTCGTCTACGGCCCGTCGACCGCAAGCCAGCTAAACAGCTCGACGGTGGCGGCGTCGGTGCGCAGCATGTTTGGTTCGCCCTGGTGCGCGGACATGTTGCTGCCGTCCCACGCCTTCAGAAACAGGCCGGTGCTCGGATCACGCGAGTTGGCCTCTGCGTCGGTGGCGAAGTTGAGCGCCATGGGCGCCCAGCGGTCGTCGCCGGTCTGCTGGCCGTAGACGAGCATCAAGTGCAGGTAGATGGCGTCGAACTGGGGCCCCATGTTCAGCCGGTAGCCGAAGCGCTGATACGCCGCGCTGGCAAGCCGTATGGCCTCTGCGCAGTAGGGGTTGCCCGCCGGGGGCAGCTTGCACAGAAGCTCCTTGGCCTCGATCTCGGGCCCGGCCACGTAGGGCATCGGCGTTGGATCGCCTTGCGTTCGCGAGTAGAGACCGCCGGAGTCGGCGAAGTGGATATCCCCCCAGCCCAAGAACTTCTGGACGGCGTGCAGGTCGGACAGGGCGGTGGCCTGGTCTGAGTGGCTAACGGCGCCGCTGGCCGTCTGGGCGGCGCTCTGCCAGGCGGTCGCAAGCAGCGCGCCCAGCAGCGAACCGGCCGCAAGCGCCTCGCCCGACTTCTGCCCGCCGGGGGTGTGGGCGGTATTCCACCACAGGCCACCACCGGAGGAATCCCAGCCGCGGCTTGCGATGAAGTCGAAGGCGTCCTGTGCGTCGCGCAGAAAGCGCGGCTTGCCCAGCGCCCGGTAGGCGTCCATGAAGGCGATGCCCCACCACGAATTGTCGTCGAGCCAGGTGTTCGCCGGTCCGCGGTCGCCGGGATAGGGCGCGAAGGCCTGCATCGCCGGGTCCCAGTAGGACTCTGCCCCCCCGTACAGCGTTATTGCGCCGCTTGCCGCATGGCGCTTGCCGGGCGGGTTGGCGGCAGGATGGGCCCCCTCGGCAAACGCGTCCAGAGCAGCACGGTTGGCTGACGTCTTGTCGGCGATCGCGATCGCCGACAAGGCCTCGAATAGCGGCACCGCCCCCCAGATCGTAGCGAGGGGGTATCGGATGCCGGAGTGCAGACGCTCGTCGTACCACTTCAGCGGCACATTGCGGTGGCCGTTCCAGATCCCGTGCGAGTCGTCCTTGAAGGCCCTCTGGGCCTTGGCCGCTCCTTGTTCTGCCAGCGTCAGGAAGCTCGACTGCTGCGACGACAGTGCGCCGGCAGACGTTGCGACCACCAGGCCAGCCGCAAGCAGCGACAGACACGTCGCTGCGATCAGCAGCCGCGCGAGCGAGCCCAGCCGGGTGCGACGAGCGCAAGCCGAGCGGCGAGCAGCCAGAAATCGTCCACAGCGCATGAGCACACCTTCCCGATCCCCCGATGGCCACCCTGCCGGTTATCCCGACAGGCAGGCGAATCTGCCAACCGTGTGAACCCTACACCGACACGCGCTGTTGAGCGCTGTTGAGTCCTGATGCCGTGGCCTCCATACAACATGTGTTCGTATCGGACCTCGACCGTGGAAACCCGACATCGAGCTAGAAGGCGCGCTTGAGCGGGGCGGCCTGGAGCATGCGGCCACGCTGGCCGTCGACAGCCGGCCGGGCTCGAGCGGCCATGCTGCTGGCGCGGGGGCCAGAGGTGCGCCACAGCGGGACTATCTCGTTGTGCAGGTGGGGTCAGCCTTCGGCGGCCCGAGTCTTTCGCGTAAGGCGCCTGACGCGAGCGGGGCGGGCAGACAGCCGCTACTGCATGAGGAGGTGACCGGGGGGCGCGACAGCACTTCAAGGGTCGCCTGCCCTACCACCTGCATACCCGCTCGCGCATCGCACGCCTGCAGCCACCCCACGCTATTGAGGCCGAGGTCGACGGGGATCTGCGGGGCCGTGTCGCCCAACGCCCGGGCCCGAAGGAACCCGGCGGCAAAGCGTGGGCGGTTGCGGCGTGACTTTGAGACTTCGCAGCGCAGGGCTTCTCCTTTCACCTGCGCGGGAGCGGGACTGCGGCTCGGCGTGTAGTCGGCCACGCCGAGCCAACCCGTTTGGGACGCCTCCGATCCAAGATGACCCCCCCCCCCCAAGCCTATTGCCGCCCTATGAGTCGCGTTAGTAGTTTGCCGACGACCCGAAGAGGTGCCGAGACAACTCTAAGGACCGGCCACTGCTGCTCCTTACTGGCCAGGGTCTTGCAGCGGTCGCACCGGGGCCGACCACCAAGGCCGGAGACGCGATGCTCTTGCTTGATCGCTTTGCCGTGGTCGCACAGGGAATTGTCGTGATACACGTTCCGGTGCGTGGGCGGGTACTCGGGGCTGTCGGTGTGAAACGGCGATTCGTGCGGCATTGCGTGGCTCCTAGTTGGTGGTACGACGTGGACGGCACTGGCCGCCGATTCCGATGTCAGGGTACGCGCACGCCTTCGGGTGTGCTTCTAGCTCGCTATCGCGGGGCGGCGATCGAGCAGGCCACGTCGTGATCGTGAATGGTGCCGCCGATCGGCTCGAAGCGGAAGCCACGCGGATCGAAGGGCTCGCCGAGGAGATCGGCAAGCTCCAGGCGGTCGCGGTGACCTTGTTCGCGGGAGGCGCCCTAGTCCATGACGCTTGTGTGCGGGGTCGTCGCCGTCACGCCGAGGTGCCCCGCGCGTTTGATGTGGTGATCGGCGAGGCTGCGCCGGGTCGTAACCCCGGTCAGGTGGCCATCTTGTTGGATGAGCAGGATCTGCCCGCTGGGGTTGCGCACAACGAACGCGCCGAGGTCGACCCCCACCACCTGGTAGCCCTCGGGCAGGTCGGCGATCTGGAGGCTTTGCTGGTCGGCCAGCTTCATCGACTCCATTCTGTGCTCCTCTCTCTCGCGCCCACACCTTGGCGCAATTTCGGAGCGAGCGGGCGGGTGAAAGCCGCAAGCTGCGCTGAGTTTCTTGCAGCACGCGGGTGACTGCCCGAGCATCGAAGGCATAGGCACCGCGTCCATCGGCGAGGGCACTTCTCAGCCCCGCACCGCGCCTCCTCGGCGGCTTGACCCCACTGGAACATGTGTTCGTACGGGACCGCGGCCGTGGCGACCGAAGGCGGAGCTCGAAGGAGCCCTCGAACGTGGCGAGCTGGAGTACGCGATCACGCGCGCCGCGGAAGTGGCCGGCGACCGAGGCAACGTGTCGCTCGAGACGGCGCTCCGGTTTAGGCTCGGAAGTGATCGTGAGGGTCGATGACGCGGAGGATCGGCCCCGGTCGCGAGGAGGCTGCGCTTTCCAGCGCCGGATCGGCTCGCGGGCTACGGCAGCTGTCTGATGATGTCGAGCAGTTCAGCCCGACTGTGGCCGCTCTCGCGGCTGATCTGTTCGCGGTGGCCGACTGGCAGCCGCCGCCGGCAAGCGATCAGGTCAGCGTGATGCAGCGCTGGATCGGGGCTCGGGCTTGCGGGGGAGCTGGCTTGCGAGAAGCGAGCACTTGCCGGTCGCGCGACGCTCATGGCGTCGCGGCTCGTGTCGATGACCTGCGCGAGGCCCCTGCCACGAACCTACGATGCAAGACGAGATGAGTAGCCTCGGGTCAGCTCTACGGGAGGAATCGTCATGAAGATGCGTTCCAGGCGACCTTCTCCCGGGACGCGTGCGGCCCGGGCTCTTGGCACTGCGTGGCTGCCGATCGGTCTCATGGGACTGATGTGCACGCTCGCGGCTGCGGCTGCGGGCGCAACGGGTGAGCTCTCGCCGCTGCCCAACCAGCCAGGCTCACTGCAGGCTCATGTGCTTGAAACGATCATGCACCCGACGAGCGTCGCGAGCTACGGCGGCTGGGCGGCGTGGAGCCGCTATGACTCCACGCACCGTGCCTATCAGCTGATGGTGCGCAACGCAAGCGGCAATGTCACGGCGATGGGCATCCCCGAGAGTCCACAGCCGTTCGAGGTGAGTCTCGGGCCACTTCCATCCCACGGGATCGGAGCTGTCTACCCTCGCTGCGCCGACGCCGCGCGGCATGAGGCGTGCAGGCTGGAGCAGCTCGCGATCGAATCGACTGGTGCACCCGAAAAGCGGTTGGCGGTGCCCGGGGGCGGGTCGCTCTTTCGACCCGCGCTGTGGAAAGGCACGGTCGCGTTCCTGCGCGCGGTGCCAAAGGGCGGCGAAGGCCATCCGGTGGAAATGTTCGAGTGGACCTCTGGTTCAAAGCACCTAAGGGCGCTCGCGCTGCCGCACAACAGACCCTCGGCCTCGGAAGTCAAGGAACAGCCCGAACTGCGCGACACCGAGGGCTACGTCGGGGAAATCACCGCACTGGCGCTCAACGGCACGCAGGTCGCTTACACCCGCGTGGTGCCGTTGGGAGAATGGGGCAGGTCGGACCTCTGGGTGCAGCGTCCCGAGCGGAAGCCAAAGCTGATCGACCGCATCGACACGGGCGGCGGCGCAGCGTTCGGCACGCGCACCTATCTCGCTCCGACGATCGCTGGCTCGTGGCTGTACGCCTATCGCCAGTACCACGAAGAGGGCCTTGGAGATGGTGGCCCCGCATGGGTCCGCTACAGCCTGACGACGAACGCGGCGCAGCAGGCTCAGGTCAACTTTGGCAACCGGGAAGGCTTCGGCGAAAACGAAGGGCCGCTGGACGCGGCGGCGCCGCTGGGCGCGGGCGTGATCTGGACGCTGCAGAACTCCCGCTCCGAAGACGGCGCACGGGTGCTGTCGCTGGCGAGTGTCAAATGGAAGCGGATCAGGCGGCCGCATCATCCGGTCTAAGCTAAGACGGTGCCGGCGAGCATGCTGCGTGTCCAGCCACCACGCGCTCGCAAGTGGAGGGCACGCACCGTTAAGTCGATCTCCAAGCGAGTAGTGGCCAACGAGTGGCCAACAACAAGGAATTGAGGCCACTGGGGCCTCGACTGCCGAGGAGGGCTAACGCGAGAAACCTGCGATTAGCAGGGCTTTCAGGAGTGCGCCCGGGTGGATTCGAACCACCGACCTCTCGCTCCGGAGGCGGGACGCGGGAGGGGTGGCTGAGGGCGCAATCCCGCATGGGGACTGGGATTGCGGGATGATGCGGGCGCGGCTGGCTTTGTCGTGATCGGCCCGATTTGCGGGCGATTCGGGGCGATAGTGGCAGGACTGCCTTTTCGTTGTGCTCGTCGTGCCGTTTGCAGGAGCGCCGCTCGGCGCGCACCATGTAGCTTCGTCGGGGCGCGGGCGTACGATCGATCCATGCTCATGGTTGCCGAAGCAGCGCAGCGGGTGGGGAGGAGTCCTGGGACCGTGCGCCGCTGGATACGAGAGGGTCGTCTGCGGGCGGAGACGACGCACGGCCGGCGCTTGATCGATCCCGGGCGCCCTCGATGAGGTGCGGAACGAGATGTATCCGATGCTGCCGTTGCCGCCGGAGTGGCGGAAGCTGGAGGACGGCACGCCCGCCCCGAACTGGGTCGCGGCTGTGGCTCTGTCTCGGCTCGGACGCTGAACGAGGTCAGCGACTGGATTGGCGCGTCAATGGCGAAGACTCGACGGCCGTGCGTTGCATCCGGGCCGACGGCCATGCTGAGCAGTCGTGGTGGCCGAAGCCCTCGCAGGCGAGACGACAGACCTCGACGGCAAGCGGGTCGTTCTGCTCGATGCTGTCTGGCGCAAGAAGATCGTCCGCGACCACCCAGAGATGACCGCGCATATGGCGGCCGTCTTGGGAGCCGCGAACACACCCGATCACGTTGCGCCTGACCCCGTGTTCGGGGAACGCACTCGATACTACGTGCGAGGAGCCGGCCCGAGTCAGTGGCTGCTGGTCGTCGTAAGCTATGAGCAGACGCCAGCGCGGATCGTTTCCGCGTTCGCCAACCGGAAGGACCCTAAGTCATGGAGCGCGTAAACATCACGATCGGGCCGCTGAGCTTCGACCACGCCGACTACGACGCCGAGAACGACGTGCTCTACCTGCACATCGGCGCGCCTGAGCCCGCCGAGGGTGAGGAGACGCCCGAGGGTCACGTTATTCGCTACGCGCCTGGGTCTAGCCGTGTGGTCGGATTGACGGTGCTCGGCGCGCGAAAGGTCTTGGAGCGCGACGGGCGCCTTGCGGTCACGGTTCCTGAGACCGTGGAGACCACCGCGGAGCAGCTCGCCCCCGCGCTCGCTGCTGTTTAGCGGGCTGCGGGCTGTGCAGCCCGATCGGGCATCCGCGATACGCACACCGCCCGCGCCACGATCTAGATGAGCCCAGACGACGACATCAAGCATTTCCTCGTGACTCGCGCCGTGGCGCGCCACGAGACGACCGTCGTGGAGTTCGGGACGGACTATGAGGCTGCGCAGGACGCCTACC
>DAINPC010000047.1:7317-11949 GCA_036743695.1 Solirubrobacteraceae bacterium
GAGCAGGAGCTGACCGCCTACCAGGAGGCCGAGCGGAAGGCGCGAGGCCGTCAAGACCTCGACGTGGTGCTGCTCAGCGCCGACGCGCTGGAGACGATCAAGCTCACGCACTCCAGCTACTTCGAGCCGAAGTCGCTCGACGAGCTGCTGCCCGCGTAGGACCGGCACGGAAGCAAGGGGCCGCGCGCCGTTTGTCTGGTGGAGCTGTTAGACCCGGCGGGAGAACTAGACCGTCGGGCCCGTCGGGCACATAGGGGGCATGTGGAGCGGCGGGCGATGCACGCGCCGCGGCGAGGACGAGCAGGGCCAGATTGCAGCTCTGGTCGACGGTGGTGTATCCCAACGCAGGCGAGACTTCCGATGCGACACTTGGATACTCTGAACGCACTGTAGGGATCTGCAATCCTGGGCCCGTGTCCGCGGATCTCGCAGCCGAGCTAACCGGGGTTGCGGCGCGTCTACGGGGAGTCGTTGAGCGGGGCGAGGCCGACGGGTTCGCCGAACCGCTGCACCGATTTGTAAAGGTGGTCGACGCCGCTGGCGCGGCCTGGTCGGGCTCTCCCGTGGGCTATCACGCGCGGGTTTACTACCGAGACTTCGCCAAACCGCCACCAGGTGCCCGCTTCAGTAGCGAGTGGGGCTTCATGCCGGCGATCTCCAACGAGATGGCCGGCCAGTGGCAGGAGTACGACTTCGACGAAGTCAGGGACCACATTGTTGAGGCTGCCCAGCCTCTCGATATCCCGGCACTCCAGGCGACCTCAACCGAGGCCCGGGAGTCGGTCGAGACGGCGAAGGGCGAAATCGAGTCGATCCTCGCCGCCTACACCAAAACTCACCCGGACGAGCTTGCCGAAAAGCTTCGGGAGCAGGCATCGGCCATCAACGCGCTTTCCGAGCAGCAGATTCAACAGGCCAGCTACCCTCGTGGGTCAATCATGTCGCGGGACGCGCAGGCGATGGGCGAAGGAATTCAGCTCGCGCCGCACCTCGTGGTCCAGGCGAAAGCCATCTCTCTGAGGGCCCCGTTTCAAGCAGCCAAAGATTTGGCTACCGTGGCTGCTCGTGCAGGCGATCACATCAGCCGTCTCGGCCGGGTGGTCTCCGTGACCGAGCAGGCAGAGGGGAACCGTGTCTTCATTGGGCATGGTCGGTCCGCGATGTGGCGCGAGCTAAAGGACTTCGTCCAGGATCGCCTCGGGCTGCCGTACGACGAGTTCAACCGCGTCCCGGTCGCGGGGGTCACAACATCAAGCGGCTTGCTGAGATGCTCGACACCGCCGCCATCGCACTTCTCGTGCTGACGGCCGAGGATGAGCGGATTGACGGTGCCGTTGTCGCCCGGCAGAACGTCGTTCACGAGGCGGGTTTGTTTCAAGGTCGGCTGGGATTCGAGCGGGCGATCGTCCTGCTGGAGGAAGGCTGCGAGGAGTTCTCGAACATCGCAGGACTTGGCCAGATCCGTTTCCCTACTGGAGGCATCGCAGCCGCGTTCGAGGAAGTACGGCGCGTCCTCGAGCGCGAGGGGCTCATCGACACATAGCCGCCAGGTTTTGGCGAACAGTTGGCAGACGAGACGCAATCGAGGCCGCGCCGATACGCGCGCTCGTCACCGGGCAGTTTGGACCGCCAATGGGACCGAAACGGGCCACCTGGGCGGTGCCGAGCGGGTCAAGCAGGTGACAACGTAGGCGACGTAAACGGGACTGATACAGGCGAAACTCGCTACGCGCCCGGGCCGATTCGAACGGCCGACCTCTCGCTCCGGAGGCGAGCGCTCTATCCACTGAGCTACGGGCGCAGACGACGCCGCTCGGACGACATCCCCGGCCTCGGAGCTTAGCGCCGCTGCGCACCCTCCGGCTCGTCGCGCGCGGTTCTCCGTCGCTACCGTTGCGGGCGTGGATCTATCGCTCTTCTTCCTGGGCACGGCGGGCTCCGTGCCGAGCGCCCGGCGCGGGCTGCCCGCGGTGCTGGTCCGGCGCGGCGGGGACAGGCTGCTGTTCGACTGCGGCGAAGGTACCCAGCGCCAGCTGCTGCGCTCGGTCGGGCTGGTGGACTTGGACACGGTGTTCATCAGCCACTTCCACGCCGACCACTGGCTCGGGCTGCCGGGCATGCTGAAGTCGTTCGCGCTGCGCGAGCGCAGCGAGCCGCTGACGGTGTACGGGCCGTCCGGGCTGCGCGAGCTGATGGGGGCGATGCGGGTGGTCTACGGCCGCCTGCCGTACGAGCTGGAGATCGTCGAGCTGGAGCCCGCGCAGACTGTGGCGCGCGAGGGCTTCCTGATCGCGGCGGTGCCGGTGCGCCACAAGGCGGAGAGCTGTCTCGGCTACGCCCTTGTGGAGGAGCCGCGGCCGGGGCATCTGGATGCGCGCCTGGCGCAGGAGCTGGGGGTCAGCCCGGGACCGGACTTCGGCCGGCTGCAACGCGGGGAGACGGTGGCGGGGGTGAGGCCCGAGCAGGTGATGGGAGCGGCCAGGGAGGGACGCAAGATCGTGATCTCGGGGGACACCGCGCCGTGCGAGGCGCTGGCGCTGGCGGCGCACCAGGCGGACGTGCTGGTGCACGACGCGACGTTCGCCGATGACGAGGGCGACCGTGCGCGCCAGACGCTGCACAGCACCGCGCGCCAGGCGGCGGAGCTGGCACGCGACGCCGAGGTGCGGCTGCTGGCGCTCACCCACGTCTCCAGCCGCTACGCGGGCGGCGAGCTTCGCGACCAGGCGCGCGCGATGTTCGCGGCCACGGAGTTGCCCCGCGACTTCGACACGATCGAGGTGCCCTTCCCGGAGCGTGGCGGCGCCACGCTCGTGCGCTGGTCCGAGCGTCAGGCGCGCGAGCGCGAGCAGCAGGCGCCGGCACCCGCGCCGCCCGAGCCCGTCGCTTCCCCCTGATACATTCCAGCTGCTCCTTTAACCCGGTCCTGCGAGGCCAGGAAGGAATCGATGGAAAGCAACGAGAAGGTGGTCCTCCGCGAGGAGGAAGTCGGGCGTGCGCTGACGCGTATCGCGCACGAGATCATCGAGCGCAACTCCCGCGATCGCGTACCCGCCCTCGTTGGCATCCATCGGCGCGGCGCGTTTCTGGCGCAGCGGCTGCACGGCCTGCTGGAGGGGCTGCTGGACGCGGAGGTGCCGCTGGGCGATCTGGATATCGGCTTCTACCGCGACGACGTGTCCACGCGCCCGGACGCGCCGGTCCTGCACGCCTCGCACATCGACTTCGACGTGACGGGGCTGACGGTGGTGGTCGTCGACGACGTGCTGTTCACCGGGCGCACGGTGCGCGCGGCGATCGAGGCGCTGTTCGCCTACGGGCGTCCCGAGCGCGTCCAGCTGGCCGTGCTGGCCGACCGCGGCCACCGGGAGCTGCCGATCCGCCCGGACTACGTGGGCAAGAACCTGCCCACCTCGCGCGCCGAGCACGTGCACGTGCGGCTGCGCGAGCTGGACGGCGTGGACGAGGTGGCGATCTCTGCCCCGAAGGCGATGGGGACCCCGGCGTGAACCACCTGCTCTCGATCGAGGAACTGGACCGGGCGGCGATCGAACGGATCGTGGCGCAGGCGGAGCGCTTCGCGGAGGTCTCAGACCGCGAGATCAAGAAGGTCCCGGCGCTGCGCGGGCGGATGGTGCTGAACCTCTTCTACGAGGCCTCGACGCGCACCCGCAGCTCCTTTGAGCTGGCGGCCAAGCGACTGTCGGCGGACGTGGTGAACTTCGCCGCCAGCGGCTCCAGCGTGGAGAAGGGCGAGTCGCTCAAGGACACCGTGCTGACGCTGAGCGCGCACAAGCCCGACGCGATCGTCCTGCGCACGCCCTGGGTCGGCGCCTCGGAGCTGGTCTCCAAATGGTGCAGCGCGGCGATCGTCAACGCGGGCGACGGCAAGCACGAGCACCCGACCCAGGCGCTGCTCGACGTCTACACGCTGCGCAGGCGCCTCGGCCAGATCGACGGCGCCTCGATCTGGATCGTGGGCGACGTCGCGCACTCGCGCGTGGCGCGCTCGAACGTGCTCGCCTTCCAGCGGATGGGCGCCAGGGTCACGATCGTGGGCCCGCCGACGCTGATCCCGCGCGGCATCGAGGAGCTGGGCTGCGAGGTGCGCTACACGCTCGATGAGCTGGGCACGGCGGACATCGTCTACGCGCTGCGGATGCAGCACGAGCGCATGAGCGAGATGTGGGTGCCCTCGATGCGCGAGTACGCCGCCTGGTATCAGATCAACGGCAGGCGGCTCTCACCGCACCAGGTCCTCATGCACCCCGGCCCGGTCAATCGCGGCGTCGAGCTCTCTGGCGAGGTGGTGGACTCGCCGCAGGCGGTCATCACCGCGCAGGTGGAGGCGGGCGTGGTGGTCAGGATGGCCGTCCTCTACGAGCTGCTCGCCGGGGCGCGGGAGCCGCGCCCGCTGCCGGAGTCCTCACGCCGGGCGGACCCCGCGCCCGTCGGCGGGGGTGGCGCATGAGCGCTGTGCAACGGCTCCTCAGCGCCCCGCTGGAGAGCGCCGAGCTGCTGCTGCGCGACGTGCGCGTGCTGGACCCGCGAGTGGGGTTGGACGGCCGCATGGATCTGCGTATCGGCGCCGGCGTCATCTGCGAGCTGGCCGAGCCCGCGACGCTCGAGGCA
>DAINPC010000048.1:0-4200 GCA_036743695.1 Solirubrobacteraceae bacterium
AGCCGCGGATGTTGGAGAGGTTGATGCCCGAGCCGGAGCCGCCGCGGAAGATCATTCCCTCCTTGGTGTTCCAGTCGAGGATCGACTCCATGGTGTCCTGCACGCTGAGGATGAAGCAGGCGCTGCACTGCGGGCTCTCCTCGAAGCCGACGTTGAACCACACGGGCGAGTTGAACGCGGCCATCTGGTGCAGCAGGATGTGCGTCAGCTCGTGGTTGAAGGCGGCTGCGTCCTCTTCGCGTGCGAAGTAGCCCCCCGAGCGTCCCCAGCCGGTGATGGTGCCGGCGACGCGGCCGACCATCTCCTTGACCGAGTGCTCGCGCTCGGGCGAGCCGAGCTGGCCGCGGAAGTACTTCTGGGCGACGATGTTGGTGGCGTTCTGGGACCAGCTCTTGGGGAACTCCACGTCCTTCTGCTCGAAGGCGACCCGGTCGCCGTGGCCGATGCGGGCGTCACGGCGCTCCCACTCGACGGTCTCGAACGGGTGGGTCCCCACGGTTGTGAAGAAGCGCTTGATCGACAGCGCCTCGCCGGGCGCCGTGTCCTGGGAGATCGTTGCGTGTGGTGCGGGGTTCATCGGCCTTCCTCCTCTGCTGCGCCTGCGTTGGGACGCTCACTGGAAGCTGTTGTCGGGGGGTCGACCATGCTCCCGCGAGGACCGGACGGAAGCGTATGCGCGTCAGCTCCGATTTTAGGAGGTCGAGCGCTCTTTGCGGGTCTTCCGGCGGGCGCGGCAGGCCGCTCTCTGCGGCCTATTTCCCGAGGCGCGCCCAGTCTGCGAATTCGGCCCATGTGGCGGAGGCGCGGAAGCCCCCCTCGGCCAGCGCGTGGCGCAGCGTCAGCAGCCAGCGCGGCTCGAAGGCGAGCATCCTGGCGACGGCCCAGGCGGCGCACCCGAGCGCCAGCAGCGCGGCGAGCGCGGCGAGTGCGATGGCCGGGGTGGAGAGCTTGCTTGTGCGCGAGGTGCGCGCGTGGACGGGCGCACGCGCGGAGCCGGAGCTGGTGACAGTCGGGCTGGTGGCGCTCGGCGTGGTGGCGGTCGGGCTGGTGGCGCTCGGGGTGGTGGCGGTCGGCTGAGTGGCGGTGCTCGTCTGCGTGGTGCTGGTTGGCGTGTGGGTGGCGGTAGGGCCGACGGCGGTGCCGCCGATGCGGGACTGCACTTCGGCGGCGGAGGAGGGCGGCAGGGTCGGTTTGGCGGTTGACGCTGTGTTGGCGGTGGTAGAGGTTGACGCGGCGGTGAGGTCGGCGAGGGCGTGTGCGGTGGCGGGCGCGGCGAGCGCGGCCGTGGCGATCAGGCCGCTCAGCATGCGGGCGCGGGGGAGCATGCGGGCGCGGATGCGCGCACGGGCGCGGGACGGACGCGGATGGCCCGGGGGACGCGATGGGCTGGCTGCTCGGGGGGCCATGGCGCTGCTCATGCTAGTGGGAGGGCGGGGAGGCGAACGGCAGGTCCTGGAGGGCGGCGAGCGCGCTGTGCAGGAGCTGCTGGGGCGGCTGGGTGGCGTCGAGCACGCGGAAGCGGTCCGGCTCGGCGCGGGCGAGCTCCTCGTAGGCGGAGGCGATGGAGTGGAAGAAGCTCTCGCCCTCGCGCTCCAGGCGGTCGGGCTCCTGGGCGCGCCGGTGCTGGCGCGCGCGCCCCTCGGCGGGAGAGATGCGCAGCAGCAGCGTGCGGTCGGGGGCGAGCAGGCCGGTGGCGAAGCGGTTGATGGCGCGCACCTCCTGGACGCCCAGCGAGCGTCCCGCGCCCTGGTAGGCGAGCGAGGAGTCGACGAAGCGGTCGAGCAGCACGACTGCGCCCTGGCGCAACAGCGGCTCCAGGCGCTCCTCCACCAGCTGGGCGCGCGCGGCGGCGTAGAGCAGGGCCTCGGTGCGCGGTGCTACGGCGAGCGCGGGGTCCTTGACGAGCGCGCGGATCCGCTCGGAGACCTCCACGCCGCCTGGCTCTCGCAGCAGCTCGACATGGGCTACGCGCATGGCCAGCTCGCGGGCGAGGGACTCAGCGAGCGTGGACTTGCCCGCCCCGTCGAGCCCCTCGATGGTGATGAGCGTGCCGCGCGCCACGCGGGGGACGGTATCGCCGCGGGGGCCTGGCGGACGCCCCGACGGCACGGCCTGCGCTGCGGCGGCTTCATAGGATGGCCCCAATGCCAAACACGGCCTCCTCGGCGGAGCGGTCCCACGATGCGCAGGGCGAGGTGCTGCCGGGAATCGACGCGCACCCGCACGCGCGGGCGGTGCTGGGCCCGGCGCTTGCGCCTGGCGGGCACCCGTCGCATGCATACCTGTTCCACGGCCCGGCGGGGACGGGCAAGCGTGCGGTGGCGCGTGCGTTCGCGGCGGCGCTGCTGGCGGAGGGGGCGCGCAGCCCGCAGACGGTGGCGGAGCGGGTGGCACGCGACTGCCATCCGGATCTGACGTGGGTGGTGCCGTCGGGCGCGGCGGAGGTGCTGGTGGCGGACATAGAGGGGCCGGTGGTGGCGGCTGCGGCGCGCACGCCGTTTGAGTCTGCGCGGCGGGTGTTTGTGATCGAGGCGGTGGACGCGATGAACGACCAGGCGGCCAACCGCATGCTGAAGACGCTGGAGGAGCCGCCGGCGTTTGCGCACCTGCTGCTGCTCACGGATCGCAGGGAGGACGTGCTGGCGACGATCGCCTCGCGCTGCCAGCAGGTGCGCTTCGATCCGCTCCCGTCGGCGCGGATCGCGGCAGGCCTGGAGGGGGTGGCGGGCGAGCGCGCGCAGGCGTGTGCGCGCCTGGCGCTGGGCGACGCGGAGCAGGCGGCGAGGCTGGCGAGCGCGGAGGGCGAGGCGCTGAGGGCGAGCGCGGAGGGCTTCGTGCGCGCGGCGCTGGCGGGCTCGACGGCTGGGCGCCCTTGGACGGGGCTGCTGCAGGTCTCCAGGGCGGCGGGCGCGGCGGCGGGCGAGGCGGCGCAGGAGCGGATGGCGAGCGAGCTGGAGCTCCTCCCGAGCAGGGAACGCAAGAAATACGAGCGCGAAGGGCTGGAGGCGAGGCGCAGGAGCGAGCGCCGCGCGCGCACGCAGACGCTGGACCTGGCCCTGCGCCAGGCGGAGCTGTGGCTGCGCGACGTGTTGTGCGTGTGCGAGGGAGCGCCCGAGCTCCTCTATGCGGTGGACAGGCGCGCGGAGCTGGAGCAGGACGCGCACGGGCGCGCCGGCGCGGCCCTGCGCGAGGGGATGGGCCTGGTGGGCGACACGCGCCTGAGCCTGTCGCTGAACGTCTCGGAGGAGCTGGCGCTGGAGGCGCTGGCCTACCGCCTGGAAGGCCTACTGGCCGTCTGAGCCGATGGGGCCGAGGTTGGGCTGCAGGCCGTAGGTCTGGAAGGCGAGGAAGCGGGAGAAGAGGCGGTTGTCGGGCCCGTGGTAGTCGGCGGAGCCGGTGGTGAGGAGGCCGAGCTCGGCGCAGCGCTCGGCCAGCAGCTGGGTCTGCTCCTGGGTGTGGGTGACGTAGAAGGCCTCCACGCCGTCGATCCCGAGCGTGTTGAAGCGATCGATGGTGGCGAGTGCTTCGTCGGGGTCGGAGATGTCCCAGAAGGGGTGCGCCCAGATGGCGACGCCGCCGGCCTGGTGGATGGCCTGGACCGCCTGGCCCACGGTGGGCGTCTGGCGCAGGCGGAAGGCGGGCCGGCCCTCGATGAGGTATCCGCGGATGAGCGAGCCGACGTCGTCGATGCTCTCGTCCGCCAGACGGGCGGCGTTGGCGGGTGCGGACAGGACGGCTTCGGCGAGGTGCGGACGGCCGATGGGCTTGCCGGCGGCGACGCGGGCGTTGAGCTGGTCTTCGTCCAGCTCGAAGCCGAGCTCCTTCAGCGCGGCGGCCATGCGCAGGGTGCGGTGCTCGCGGTCGGCGAGGAACTCGGCGAGCTTCTCGGTGAGCACAGGGCCGGTGTGGTCGATGTTGTAGCCGAGTATGTGCAGTTCGCGGGGGACTGGCGAGTGCTCGTCAACGGCGGAGATCTCGACGGCGGAGACGACGCGCACGCCGAGACCCTGGCCGGCGGCGATGGCCTCGGAGACGCCGCTGACGGTGTCGTGGTCGGATAGCGCGAGCAGCTCTACACCGGCCTCAGCGGCCCGCTGGACGACCTCGGTTGCGGAGAGGGCGCCGTCGGAGTGGGTTGAGTGCGACTGCAGATCGAAGCGGGGCGGCATCCGGCTGAGCGTATGCGATTGCCCTCAGCGG
>DAINPC010000048.1:4300-11839 GCA_036743695.1 Solirubrobacteraceae bacterium
GCGGGCCTTCTCGTAGAGCACGAGGTCTGGCTGGGTGTCGGCGGGCTGCAGGCGTGCCAATGCGGCGTCGGTCTCGGCGGCGCGTCGGCGGGCGTCGAGCCACAGCAGCTCCAGGTAGGCGAGCGCGGCGCCGAGTTGGTCCTCGGGTACGGACCCGGGGCGCTCTACCTGGCGTAGGACGGGCAGCAGCACGGACAGCAGCCACTGCTGCTCGCCGTGGGCCCGCAGAAGCACGCAGATGTCCCGCGCATTGGATATCTCGGAGCGTTCGATCATGTCGGGCATAGAGGTGGGAGCATCGACGGTGGCTTGATCTCCGTTGGCTTCGGCGGGCTGACGGCGCTGCTTTAGGAGACGGGCCGCGCGCTCCACGCTTCTCCGGTTCTGAGGCGCCGAATACGGGGGCGTTCAAGGACGGGGTGCTGTTGGACCGATGAATGAGGGGGGAACGCGGACGAAGAAAGCGAGATGCACGTAGTCCACACCGATCCGACACGCCGCACGGCTGGGCAGTATGCGCGGGCTACGGTCCGGCGCCTGCGCATGCGCACGCTGCTGACGCTGGGCATCCTGGCGGTTTCCACGGCGCTGCTGGGCAGGGCGTTCGGGCTGCACGACGCGCGCTTCCTGGCCTCGGAGCTGGCGCTGCTGATCAGCATGTTTGTGATCTCAAGGCATGTGCTCCCGCTGGTGGAGCGCCGCGATCGCGGCGCCCGTGGCGAGGAGCAGGTGGGCGTCCTGCTGGATGGGCTGTCGGAGGGGGAATGGCGCGTGATCCACGACGCGAGCCTGGGGCGTGGAAACGTGGATCACATCCTGATCGGCCCGGCGGGTGTGTTCACGGTTGAGACCAAGAGCCATCCGGGACCGGTGCGCGTGGGGCGGCTCCACGGCGCGACGCTCAGCCAGGCGCAAGCCCAGAGGAAGGCGATCGAGCGCGTGACGGGCCTGGAGGTGGAGCCGCTGATTGTGTTCAGCCGCGCGTGGGTGGACAGGCCGCTGGCGCGCAGGAAGGGAGTGCGGGTGCTGCCGGCGAGGATGCTCCTGGGCTATCTGGCCAAGCGCCCGGCGAGGCTCTCGCGTGAGCAGATCGAGCGGGCGCGGGCGCTGGTGGCGCAGACGCTGCTGGAGCACCAGGCGCGGCCCAGGGCGGTCGGCGAGCGCAGGCACCTGCCGGGCTAGGTCCGGCTCCCGCCGGGCTCGAGCCCCGCGCGGCGAAGGTGCGGCGCGAGGGTGCGCGGCGCGGTAGTTTGATGGTCGAGCATGTCCATCTCCCCCTTCAGCGCGCGTCCGAGCACACCCGAGAGCGAAGGCAGGCGTGCGCGCCTGGTGCTGGCGATTGCGATGGTGGGCATAGCGGCGACGCTGCTGGCGTACGCGATCTCGCCTGGAGTGAGGCGCGACGTGGGCCATGCGGCGCACAGCGTCAAGCGCGCGGTGGGCCACGTCCTGGACCGCGACCAGGGCGCGCGTTCCAAGACCTTGACGTCTCCCGCCAAGTAGGCGCGCTGAGCCCGCGTGCGCTGGCGGGTTGGCGACGCTAGCTTGTAGGGATGGCAGCGGCCACGCGGATCACCTCCAGCGGCCAGGTTGGCGTGCGCGATGTGGGGAGCGCGCGAGAGCGGGGCGGGCTGCCGCCGGGCCCGAGGGCTCCGGCGATGGCGCAGACGCTGGCGTGGGCGCTGGCGCCGACGTGGCTGATGGACCGCTGCGCGAAGAGGCTGGGCGAGGCGTTCACGCTGACGTTCGGGCCGAGCGGTCTGCAACTGGTGGTGGTGAGCGACCCGGAGGCGGTCAAGACGGTGTTCACGGCCCCGCCGGAGGTGGCGCCGTCGGCTGCGGGCGCCTCGCCGATAGCGCCGGTGATGGGGCCGAGCTCGGTGATCGTGCTGACTGGCCCGGAGCACATGCGCCAGCGCAAGCTGCTGCTGCCGCCGTTTCACGGGGAGCGGATGCGGGCGTACGAGCAGGTGATTGTGGAGGCGTGCAGGAAGGACATGGCGGGCTGGCGGCTGGGCAGGCGGATGCGCCTCCAGGGCCATACGCGGGCGATCACGCTGGAGGTGATCCTGCGGGCGGTGTTTGGCGTGGAGGCGGAGAGGATGGGGCCGTTGAGGGCGGCGATTGGCGAGCTGCTGGAGCCGATGCACACGCTGGCGCTGCTGCGCGCGACGCTGCGCAGCCCGGCGCCGGGGCGACCGGACGGAGCGATCGGAAGGGCGCTGGATCGCCTGGACGAGCTGATCTACGCGGAGATCGCGGGCCGTCGTGAGCAGAGCGACCTGGGGGAGCGCGCGGACATCCTGTCGCTGCTGATGCAGGCGCGCGACGAGGACGGGCAGGCGATGACGGATGCGGAGCTGCGCGACGAGCTGGTGACGCTGCTGCTGGCGGGGCACGAGACGACGGCGACGGCGGTGGCGTGGGCGGTGGAGCGCCTGGTGCGCCACCCGGAGAAGCTGAGCCGGCTGGTGGCGGAGCTGGACGGCGGCGAGGGCGAGGAGTACCTGACGGCGGTGGTGAACGAGACGCTGCGGGTGCGCCCGGTGGTGCCGATAGTGGTGCGGATGCTCACGCAGGAGCTGCAGGTGGGCTCCTATGCGCTTCCGCCGGGCACGCGGGTTGTGCCGTCGATCTATCTGACCAACCGCAACCCCCGCGCGTACGAGGACCCGGAGGAGTTCCGCCCGGAGCGCTACGTGGGCAGCGCGCCTGAGACGTTCTCGTGGATCCCGTTCGGCGGCGGCATACGCCGTTGCATAGGGGCGTCGTTTGCGCAGCTGGAGATGAGGCTGATGCTCAGGACGATGCTGGCGGAGCTCCAGCCGCGGGCGCCGCGCGCCTCGGTGTGGCGCGGCGGGGAGTGGATCCGCAGGCGGGCGATCACGCTGGTTCCGGCGGCGGGTGCGACGGTGGTGTGGGAGCGAAGGAGCGCGGGAAGGCGTTGATGAGGGCCGCCTGCAGGGCGGCCGGGCGGGCGTGCGCGGTGTCGGGCCCCAGGTTGTGCGCTGCCGGCGGCGGGCGGTCCCGGCCGAGGGGGGGGATAGCTTCCCCAGCATGCGGACGAGCACGTTCAGTGGCCCGGGCACCCCCCACGCGAGCACGGCAGCGGCGCCCCCGACCCCGGAGCGGCTGCTGGAGCGCTTCGGCCTGGATGCGTTCAGGCCGGGGCAGCGGGAGGCGGTGCAGGCGGCGCTGTCGGGCAGGGACAGCCTGGTGGTGATGCCCACGGGCGGCGGCAAGTCGCTGTGCTATCAGCTGCCGGCGCTGGCTGGCGACGGGCTGGTGGTGGTTGTGAGCCCGCTGATTGCGCTGATGTCCGACCAGTGGCGGCGGCTGCGCGAGGCGGGAGTGAGCTCCACGATGCTGGCGTCTGGGATGGAGGACGGTCACAACGCGCGGGCGCTCGAGCAGATCGAGTCGGGAGCGCTGCAGCTGGTGCTGGCGGCCCCGGAGCGGTTCGCCTCGGCGGCGTTCAGGGAGGCGCTGGGCAGGCGGCGGGTGAGCCTGTTCGTGGTGGACGAGGCGCACTGCGTGGCGGAGTGGGGGCACGACTTCAGGCCGGACTACCTGCGCCTGGCGGAGGCGATCGGCTCGCTGACCTACGGCCACCCGGCGGGCGGGCGCCCGGCGGTGATGGCGGCCACTGCGACGGCGACGCCGCGGGTGGCGGAGGAGATCGCGGCGCGGCTTGGGCTGAGCGACTGGGTGTCGATCCGCTCGGGCTTTGACAGGCCGAACCTGACGTTTGACGTGGTGGGCGCGGAGGGCAAGGGGGCGGTGGCGCGCAAGCGCGCGGCGCTGATGCACGTGCTGCGCGACCCCGAGTCGCGGCCGGCGATTGTGTACTGCGGCACGCGCAAGGACACGGACGAGGTGGCGGGCAGGATCAGGCAGGAGGGGATTGCGGCGGTGAGCTACCACGCGGGCATGAGCGCGGATGCGCGCAGGGAGAGCCAGGCGGCGTTCATGGAGGGCGGCGCGGAGGTGGTGGTGGCGACGAATGCGTTTGGCATGGGGGTGGACAAGGCGGACGTGCGCACGGTGGCCCACTGGGCGCTGCCGACGAGCCTGGAGGCGTACTACCAGGAGGCGGGCAGGGGCGGGCGCGACGGCAAGCAGGCGCGGGCGCTGCTGCTGTCCTCGCGGATGGACCTGGGGCGCCTGATCAGGTTCATCAAGGAGCGCGAGACGACCGTGGAGGACGTCAAGCGCTACGTGGAGTCTCTGCGCCACGGAGCGGAGGGCGATGTGCTGGCGATCGGCCACGGCGAGCTGGGCGAGCGCCAGCGGGTGCTGCTGTCGATAGCGGAGCGCGCGGGTGCGGTGGAGCTGCGGCCGGGCGGCAGGGACGGGCTGCTGGTGAGACTGACGGGCCAGGGGAGCCCGCGCAAGGCGTACATGGCGATCAAGGCTGCGAGGGATCGCGGCTGGGAGGCATACCGCTCGATCGAGCGCTTCAGCACAGGAGCGGAGATCTGCCGCAGACGCCAGATCCTGGATCACTTCGGCGACGAGGAGCAGGGCAGGCCGACGGGGCGCTGCTGCGACGTGTGCGACCGGGACGAGGCGCTGGAGCTGGCGGCGAGCGCGGCGCCCGAGCGGGCCTCGAGCAGGCGCTCAGCCTCGGGACGCGGGGCGCCCTCTCCGCCCGAGCAGGAGGGCCCGCCGGTGGATGCGGGCGAGTTCGAGCGGCTGCGCGCGTGGCGCAAGGACCGTGCTGAGGGCAAGCCGGCGTTCACGGTGGCGGCGGACACGGTCCTGCGGGAGGTGCTGAGAAGGCGACCGGGGAGCTCTCCTCAGCTGATGGAGATCAAGGGCATCGGCCCGGCGTTCTGCGAGAAGCATGGGGAGTCGCTGCTGGCGGAGCTCGAGGGGCTGGAGGCCCTGCTCGCCAACCCTTAGCGATACAGGACGACGCGCGCCGTTGTAGCGCCGTGCCCGCTCACTGTGATGACCATCCAGACAGTAGCGCTGCGATGGCGTGTGAGCAGCGCGCCGCCGGCCTTTGTGAGATCGACCTTGGCAACGGCGTGAGCGCTGCGCTTGAATGAGTAGGTGACGCTCCCGTAGATGACGGCCTTCCGGCCGCCGTGGTTGCGAAGTGTCAACACGCCATGGCAGACATGGCCTTGGCAGCGGAGCTTGACCGAGGCCTTCCCAGAGGAGACGGAAGCGAAGAGCGAAGCGAGGCGTATGGTGCCACTCCAAGGAGGCGGGCCTTGCGCGAGGACAGTGGTGGCGAGGGCCGTTGCGTCTGTGCTGCCGCCAGCGTTGGTCGCGGGGTTGGCGGGCGAGCCCGTGCCGACTGGGGCCGTGTTGGCGACCGAGGGCGTGAGCGTGGGCGTCGTCGCCACGACAGCCGTTGCGGCCGAGGTTGCGGCTGCGCTGCCTGCGGCGTTGGTCGCGGTGACGGTGACGCGGATCGTGTGATCAACGTCTGTGGATTGGAGGGAGTAGGTCGCGGCGGACGCGCTACCGATGCTTACACAGCTCGCCCCGCCATTATCGCAGACCTCCCACTGGTAGGTGAAGGAGGAAGGGCTGTTCGTCCAGGTGCCGGCGGCGGCGCTCAGGGGGTGCCCGTCCGTGGTGACCCCAGAGATTGTCGGCGGAACGGTATTCGCCGGCGCAGGGATCGCTGCAACTGAGAAGGCCCCGAGGCCGATCGGGCTGCCGACGCCCGTCGGGCCGTCAAGACCAGCAGCGGCGGCGCAAGCGGTAGCGCCGCTGCAGGAGCCGTTGCTACCGCTGGTCACGTCGTAGAGAGCGCTGTTGTCGCCGAGATGGGCGTAGAGGGTGGCGGCGGGCTGGGAAGCTCCTTGGGCGCCACCGGCGAGCGCGAACTCGCTGGCGACTATCGGCGAAGAGACGCTTGTTCCGCCGAAGACCGTCCAGCCGGTGGGGTCGCCTTGGCCATCGGGAGTGGAGTCATAGACGGCAACACCGGTGGCGGGGTCGCCCACCGCCGATACATCGGCTGAAAGGCGATTGCTGCCACAGCCAGTGGCTGCCCAGGTGGAGGTCGCTGTCTGCCACGAAGGCGCGTTGAAGAAGGAGCTGCAGCCACCGCCGGTTTCGCTCCAGGCCGTGCTGGTCCACGCTCCCCCGGTGTGGGTGAGCGCTGTCCCGCCGACCGCGACCACGTCTGGGGAGGACGCGGGGAAGAGCGGAGCGGAGCCGCCTTCGGTCCAGTCGAGGTAGCCGTGATCGCCTGAGGAGGCCGTCACGACGATTCCCGGGTGCTGGTAGGCGGTGTCGCCGAGCACGCTTGGTTCCTCGGGTCCGCCGTAGGAGTTACTGATCTCGGTCGCGCCCATGGTGACGGCTCGTTGCACGGCGCTCTCGAGATCTGAGAAGTTGCTGGAGTTGGCCTCGATGAGGATGATGTGGCAGTCGTTGCAGATGGCGTGCGCCATCTGCACGTCGAGCGAGATCTCCTGGGCCCAGTTCCCGTTGGTGCTGGGAAGCGGGCTCGCTTTGCCGTTCTGGTTCACTCTCCGGAAGCAGCCGTTTGCGGTCGTGCATTCGGGTAGGCCGACTTGGGCGTCGTAGGTGGCGAGGTCAGCCTCGGCCGCGGGATCGTTGTAGGCGTCAACGATCGCGATCGTTTGCGTCGCCGAGACCGAGGTGGTATTTGGGAGTGCGTAGGCGCTGTGAAGGTCCGTTGGGCGGAGGCCGCTCACGAGAGTGGGATTGGTCACCGCCGGACGAGCGCCAGCCGCTGGTTCCCGGGTTGCGCGGACCGCGTTGGCGTGTAGCGCGGCTGGTGTTAGAGACGCGGGGATGAGCTTCTTGGCCAGGCACGAGGCAGCGTGTGGCCGTGCCGGCCCGCAAACGTCAACAACGCGGTAGTTGCTGAGGTTGATGGGCGCTGCCGCTAGCGCTGGCGCACTGGCAGCGCTGGTGCCAGCGAGAGTCAGTACCGCCAGCACGAAGATGCGGTGGACAGTGGCTGGTCTTCGTGGTCTCGTCCTCCGCACGATGCATCTCGTTTTCGATCGGTACCTCATCTTCAAAGAACTACGCTGGCTCGGGGTGCGCGGCTGCGCGGTCCCGTCTCACCGTGATGTGGATTATGCTGGCAGCGCGCTTCTAGCTGCGCTCGTCGGGGATACGCACGACGTGATGGAACCGGACCACACGTCCAACATAGTCCGCACGCTCTGCTAGCTACCGTCTTTGACGGCAAGACTAGACGAATGTCGCTCTCCCCAAGGCGAAGGGGATCCGGGCTCGCCGAGGATCTGGCGCGCGTCCAGCATCCAAGGATCTCCGAGCCCGTGGCCGCATGATCCGCACGCACGAGGGGAGACCTCCGCTTGAACTCGCGGAGCGGTACCAGACAGCTAAGGTTCAGGCCATGTCGCTGCTCTCAGCCCAGCTTCCGACCCCGCTCCCCGGCGTATGGTGGGCCCGCAGGTGGGCTCAAGCTCACAGGACTGCCGCCGGCGAGGAGGCGAAAATGAGCCGATCAGCAGTGGATATGCCGACGTAGCTCAGCTGGTAGAGCACTTCACTCGTAATGAAGGGGTCCGG
>DAINPC010000049.1:0-11825 GCA_036743695.1 Solirubrobacteraceae bacterium
ATGGAGGTGGCCGCGCGCGAGCTGATTCCGGCGATGCTCGCGGCGGCGCCCGCGGGCATGCGCTTCACGGCGTTTGTCAACCGCGAGGCGGCAGCGGCCGGGGGCGGTCCGTGGGGCGAGCTGCTTCCGGCGGTGACCGTGCCGGTGAGCGCGCGCAACCGCGTGCAGTGGGTGCTGGGCGAGCAGGCGCTGCTGCCGGCGGCGGGCGCGCGGGCGGGAGTGCGGCTGATGCACAGCATGGCCAGCACGGCGCCCGTGTGGGGGCGCTTTCGACGCGTGGTGACCGTCCACGACCTGATCTACGCGCGCTTCCCGGAGGCCCACGCGGGCATCCGCGAGAAGGGCATGAGGGTGCTGGTGCCGCTGGCTGCGCGGCGCTCGGACCGGGTGATCGTCGACTCGCAGAGCACGCGCCGCGATCTGATCGAGCTCGTGGGCGTCGCGTCCGAGCGCATCGACGTCGTCCCGCTGGGCCTCGGCGCGGTGCGGCGCCAGGCGCCGATGCCCGAGCACGAGGTGCGCGCGCGCCTGGCGCTCGGCGGGCGGCGGGTGCTGCTCAGCCTCTCGGCGAAGCGGCCCCACAAGAACCTGCTCGCGCTGATCGGCGCGCTGGCGCAGATGCCGGCCGAGGACCGTCCCGTGCTCGTGCTGCCGGGCTACGGGACCCCTCACGAGGCCGAGCTGCGCGCGCGCGCGGACGCGCTCGGACTCGCCGACAGCGTCTGCTTGCCGGGCTGGGTCTCGGCCGCGGAGCTCGAGGGCCTGTGGGCGATCACCTCGGCGTTCGTGTTCCCGTCGCTGTATGAGGGCTTCGGGCTGCCCGTGCTCGAGGCGATGGCGCGGGGCGTCCCGGTGGCGTGCTCGAATGCCTCCTCGCTGCCCGAGGTCGCGGGCGATGCGGCGCTGCTGTTCGACCCGCGGCAGGAGCGGGCGATCGCGGAGGCGCTGCTCCGTCTGCTCGGCGACGAGGCGCTGCGCGAGCGCCTGCGCTCGCTGGGGAACGCGCAGGCGGCGCGGTTCACATGGGAGCAGACCGCACGCCTGACACTGGAGAGCTACGCCCGGGTGCTGGGGTCGCTCTGATGTCGTCGCTCGCGATGCTCCTCGGCAGGCGTCCCGACATGGGACACCCAATACGGTATATTTGTGAATCATGACCCCGGGCACGCTCGTCCGTTCGGTGCGTCGACGCCACCGCATCACCCAGGCGCAGCTGGCAGTGCGCGCGGGGACCTCCCAGAACGCGATCAGCCGGATCGAGCGCGACATTCAGTCCCCATCGGTCGACACCCTGCGGCGGCTGCTTGCCGTGATGGGCGAGCAACTCGATTTGACCGCGCGCCCGATGGCGACCGACTTCGACGCCGATCATCTCGCCGACTCGCGCGCGCAGACGATGAATGAGCGGCTCGAGCGCTCACTCGCATGGAACCGCTTCGGCGCGCAGCTGGCCGGCGCGGCGCTTCGCGGTGAGCGATGAATCCGCTCGGCCGACAGCCGGCGAGGCCCGAGCCGAGCGACGTGCCCGACGATGCACCGACCGATCCGCTCGAGATCTTTCGCACCCTCAACAGGCACGAGGTCGACTACATGGTCATCGGCGGCGTCGCCGTGCAGGCATATGGACACGTGCGCACGACCCAGGATGTCGACATCCTCGTGGCACCCGCGGAGAGCAACCTCGAGAATCTCGCAGCTGCCCTCAGAGAGCTGCGCGCACGACTCAAGGGTGTCGACGCGGATCTGCTCGGGATTGACCCAACCGATCCGGCGCACCTGCGCGACGGCGCCAACTTCGGACTCGCCACTCGCGCCGGTGGCCTCGACGTCTGGACCGATGTGGCCGCGCTCAAGGGCGCGAGGTCGTGGGTGGCGATGCGCGGTCGTGCCGTCCCCGCTGAGGTCGGCGGCGAGCGCATCAACTTCGTCGACCGAGACGACCTGATCCGCATGAAGCATGCGGCGGGGCGTCCGAGAGACCTCGAGGACATCGCTGCGCTGATGAGCTATGAGGATCGCGAGTCGCGCTCGCCCGATTCACCCGCGTAGATCCGCAGCACGACTCGCAGCGAATGCTCGAGCGAGAGCCGCTCGGCGTTCTCGGCGAACCACCCGGCGGTGCTCCGGCGCAGCGCGAGCCCGGCGCCGTGGACGCGGACGATCGCGTCGGCGACCGACTGCGGATCGGAGCGCTCGGCGATCGTGCCGTTGACCCCCTCGACGATCAGCTCGGTGGCGGCGTTGTCCTCGCCGGCGACGACGACGCTCGGCGTTCCCCGCGCGGCGGCCTCGACGACGACCATGCCGTAGCCCTCGCGGCGCGAGGTGAGCAGCATGCACATCGCGCGTCGCATCTCGGAGTCAACCGTCTCGGGCTCGGCGAAGCCGAGGGCCAGGACGGTGTCCTGAAGATCGTGCTCGACGATTGCCTCATCGAGCGCCGCGCGCTCCGGCCCTTCACCGAGGATCTCCCCCCGCAGCCCCTCAATCCGCTCGGCGGCGAGCGCGATCGCGGCCACCGCGAGCGTCACCTGCTTCTCGGGGATCAGGCGCCCGGCAAACAGCACGAGCGGGTCGACGGGCTCCGGTGCGGGCGGCTCGATCGTGCCCGCGTAGAGTCCGCGCAGCACTGTCACCGGACCGTGCAGACCCTCCTCGCGCAGACGGCGCGCATGGAGCTCGGAGAAGCAGAACGCCCGCTGGCGCACGTGCGCGCAGAGACGCTGGACGAGCCCGCCGATGCGCCCGCCGGCGTCTCCCAGGTATTCTCGCCAGTAGGCGCTGCTCCAGACCTCGAACCAGTCGACGACCAGCTCGAAGCGCATCAGCGGCCGCAGCGCGGCGGCGGCGAGCAGGGAGAAATAGGGGAAGGAGCAGGTGTCGACGACGTCATAGCGGCGCCCGTGGCGCAGCAGGTGCCAGAACACGCCGAGGCCGAACACGAGCGGGGGCAGGATGCGCCGCCGTCCGTCGGCCGTGTACAGCGCCATGCGCGGTCCGGCGGTGGCGACGCGAACACCGCCGTCGATTTCGACCTGTCTACCGCGCTTCCACTGGCGCAGCGTCAGGTAGGTGACCTCGTGCCCCTCCGCGGCGAGGCGCTCGGCGAGGTTGCGATACCAGCGCTCGCCGCCGCCGACCGTGTACGGGTAGAGGCAGTCATAGATGACGCAGATGCGCATCCCGCTAGCATCTCATCTCGCCGATGCGCCGCCTGCTCGTGCGTCACTTTCCGCCCTTCGGAGCGTTATAACCGGATAGTCCTGCACCCGCCCGGCGCAGAGCGGGCCCCCGAGCGGCCCCAGCCGATGAGCACACTCGCCCACACAAGCACACCCTCAGCGCTGGAGCCCCAGGAGGCGCAGGCGCTGCTGGTGTCGGTCGTGATCCCCTGCCTGAACGAGGCGGAGAACATCGAGCCGTGCGTCACCGCCGCGCTGGCGGCGCTCGCGGGGATGGGCGTGCCGGGCGAGGTGGTGGTCGCGGACAACGACTCCGAGGACGACTCCGCGCGCCTGGCAGAACAGGCGGGCGCACGCGTGGTGATCGAGCGCAGGCGGGGCTACGGCAGCGCCTACCTCGCCGGCTTCGCGGCCTCCAAGGGGCGCTACATCGTGATGGCCGACGCCGACCTGACCTACGACTTCAACGACATCCCCCGCTTCGTCTCAGCTCTGGAGGAGGGCGCCGAGATGGTGATCGGCGACCGCATGGACAACATCCAGCCGGGCGCGATGCCGTGGCTGCACCGCTACGTCGGCAATCCGATCCTCACCGGGCTGCTCAACCTGTTCTTCCGGACGGGCGTCAAGGACGCCCACTGTGGCATGCGCGCCCTGCGGCGCGAGGTGCTGCCGCGCCTGGACCTGCGCAGCACCGGGATGGAGTTCGCCTCGGAGATGGTCATCAGGGCCTCGAAGGAGCACCTGCGGATCGCCGAGTTCCCGATCGAGTACCACCCGCGCGGCGGGGAGAGCAAGCTCTCCAGCTTCCGCGACGGCTGGCGCCACCTGCGCTTCCTGCTCGTCCACAGCCCCAACCACCTCTTCATCGTGCCCGGCGCTGCGCTCGCGGGGGTTGGCACGCTGATCGTGGTGCTCGTTGGGGCCGGCCTGAGCTTCTTCGGCCGCGCCTGGGGTCTGCATACGCTGATCGGCGGCGCGCTGCTGATGATCGTCGGCACGCAGGTCCTCGCGCTCGGGCTGTGCGCGCATGCCTACGGCACCTACTTCATGGGCGAGAAGGACCCGTGGTTCGACCAGATGCGGGCGCGCTTTCGCCTGGAGCACGGGCTGCTGCTAGGAGGGGTCTTCTCCCTCCTCGGCATCGTGATGGGCGGGATCATCGTCGGCACCTGGGTCTCGCATGGGCTGGGGTCGCTCGCCGACGAACGCCTCGCCGTCATCGCCGCCTCTCTGATCATCGTCGGTATCCAGATCTTCTTCTCCTCGTTCCTGCTGTCGATTCTCGGTCTGCGCCGGCGCTGAGGGTGGCTCGCGTCGGCCGGATGCTGGCGGCCGTGTTCGCCGGCGAGCCTCGCGTGTGGCGGGTGGCCGCGCTGACGGCCGTGCCGCTGGTGGCGCTGACGGCGTACTACTGCGTGCGCCCGCGCTCCTACTTCACGGGTACCAACAGCGTCGAGGCGGTCAGCTACCTCGCGCAGAGCACCGCCGACGCGCCCCTGTGCGTCAGCGGCCTGGGGCTGCCCGCGCAGAGCGCGTTCGTGCGCCTGCGGCTGAGCTCCCCCACGAGCCCCCGTCCGGCGCTGCACCTCCTGCTGCGTGAGGGCGGGCGCACGATCCGCTCCGATCTGCCCTCGATGCCCACTGTGGGCGCCGGGCAGAGCGACGCCGACTTCCCGATTCCACGGACCCCGGCCAGCCCCGCCGCAAGCCCCGCCGCGCTGTGCGTCAGCTCGGACGGCCCGGTCGAGTGGGGCACCACGCAGCTGACGCTGCCGGCACCGTCGCGGGCGACGCTGAAGGGCGCGCCGCTGTCGGCGGCCGTGGCGGTCTGGTACCTGCCGCCGGCGGGCTCCAGCCGCGGCCTGCTTCAGCAGGCGGGAGCGATCTTCCACCGCGCCGCCCTGTTTCGGCCGGGGTTGATCGGCGCGTGGACCTATCCGCTGCTGCTGTTCCTCGTGCTCCCGGCGGCGGCTGTGCTCGCGCTGCGCTGCCTCGCGCTGGCGGTCGCCGGGCGGGGGCGGCGGATGGCGGCGTGGCTGTTCGCGATCGCGGCCGTCAACGCCTGCTGCTGGGCGCTGATCACGCCCGTCTTCCAGGGACCGGACGAGATCGACCACTACGCCTACGTGCAGTCGCTGGTCGAACGCGGCGAGGGGCCCAGTCACGACCCCGCCTCTCCGCTGCAGCGCTGGTCCGGCGCCGAGAGCCTGGCGCTGCAGGGCTCCGGCTTCCTCACCGACCACCAGCTCGGCGACACGCGTCCGCCGTGGCTGTCCTCCGCGCAGAGCGCCTACCGCAGCCAGGCGGCCAGGTTCCATCCCCGCCGCGACGACGGTGGCGGCTACACGACCTCGGCCGCCCACGGACCGCTCTACTACCTCGCGCTGTCGCCCGCCTACATGCTGACCCGGGGCGGCTCGGTCTTCTCGCAGCTGACGCTCATGCGCCTCAGCTCCGCGCTGATCGGCGCGCTCGTGGCGCTGTTCACGTTCCTGCTCGCGCGCGAGCTCGCGCCGGGCCGCCCGTGGCTGGCGGTCCTGGCGGCGCTGCTGGTGGCCTACGAGCCGATGTACGGGTTCGTCTCTGGACTGGTCAACAACGACGTGGGCGTCAACGCCGCCGCGGCGGGACTGGAGCTGCTGCTAATCCGGATGCTGCGCCGCGGCATCACGATCCCGTGGGGCCTGCTCACGGGCGCGCTGCTGGTGGCGCTGCCGATCGTCAAGGGCACCGGGCTCTCGCTCTACCCGGTGGCGGGACTGGTGTTCATCGCGTCGCTGTGGCGCCGCCACGCGCGCCCCGACCTGCTCGGATGGATCGGCCTGGCGGTGGGCGCGGTGCTCGTGGCGGAGCTCTCGTCGCTGGTGCTCAGCGGCCTGCAACCGTCCTCCGCGGCGAGCGGCACGGCGGCGATCAGCTCCAACGCGAGCGCGGCCAGCGAAGCGCTCCACCACATCCCCAGCTACCTGTCCTACCTGTGGCAGGCGCTGTTGCCGCGGCTGCCGTTCATGACGCGCTACTTCCCACCCCCCACCCACGCGGGCTTCCTGCTGTTCAAGGACCCCGCGTTCGTGATCTTCGTCGAACGCGGCTGGGCCGCCTTCGGCTGGTACGACGTGTTCTTCCCCCACCGGCTGTACGTGGTGATCTTCCTGGCGATGGTGCTGGCGGTGCCAGCCGGCGTGTGGGCAGCGCGCCGCGAGTGGGGATGGGTGCGCAGCCACTCGCTGGAGCTGCTGGCCCTGATCGCCATGCCCGTGGCGGTCGTCATGGGCTTCGAGGCGGCCTACTACACGAACACCCCGCGGCAGCTGATCGCCGAGTTCGGCCGCTACGCCTTCCCGGCGATCGGCCCCGTGGCGGTGCTCGTGGCGGGGGCGCTGCACGCGTTCGGGCGCCGCTGGATGCTGACTGCGGGCGTCGCGCTGGTGGTGGCGATGCTCGCCCTCAGCTACGCCTCCCAACTGCTGACCCTGACCTCCTTCTATGCGTGACGCTGCCGTCGCGGCCCGCTCGCATGCCTGAGGTGAGCGTCGCCATCCCCGTCCTCGACGGCGGCGAGCTGCTCGCCGGCGTCCTCACGGCGCTTGCTGCGCAGACGGTCGAGCACGAGCTGCTGGTGTGCGATTCGGGCTCCACCGACGGGTCGCTGCAGCTGGCGCGCGATCACGGCGCGCGGGTGATCGAACTGGAGCCCGAGCGCTTCACCCACGGGGGCGTGCGCAACCGGCTGATGGCCGCGGCGCGGGGCTCACACGTGGCGCTGCTCACCCAGGACTCCCAGCCGGCCGACGAGCATTGGCTGGCGCGGCTGCTGGCGGGCTTTGAGCTGGCGGGCGACGTGGCGATCGCCTACGGGCCCTACCGCCCCCGGCCGAGCGCCTCCGCGCCGGTGCGCATCGAGCTGGAACGCTGGTTCGCCTCGCTGTCCCCCGACGGCGGCCCGCAGGTCGAGCGCCTGGAGCGCGGCGAGCGCTCGCTGCCCGCGGTCGAGCTGATCGGACGGCGAGGCTTCTTCACCGACGCCAACGCCTGCGTGGCGCGAGCCGCCTGGGAGCGGGTGCCCTTTCGCGAGGTCGCCTACGCAGAGGACCGGGTGCTGGCGATCGACATGCTGCGCGCGGGCTTCGCCAAGGCGTTCCTGCCACAGGCGGCGGTGGTGCACTCCCACGACTACACCACCGTGGAACAGATCCGACGCTGCTTCGACGAGTGGCGGGGGCTGCGCGAGGTCTACGGCTGGCGCGAGCCGGCCTCGCCCGCGCATCTCCTCGGCCAGCTGCGCGGCGTGCTCGCCCAGTCGCGGCGCGAGCTGATCGGCGAAGGCGCCTCCGCCGCCCGGCGCCGGGCGGCGCTCGCGGCGGTCAGCCGCCACCATGTCGCGTGTATCGTCGGCGCGCTGCTGGGCTCGCGCTCGGACCGCCTGCCCGCGGGCGCGCGGCGCATCCTCTCGCTGGAGGGCCGCGCCGGCTTCGCGCCGCTGGACCTCGACGACGCGAGGATCTCCGCCACAGGCGACACTTCCACGCCATGAGCCACAGCCCCACCGAGGGACGGCCGCAGGGCGCCTTCTCGAACCTGAGACGGCGGATCTACCTCACCTACAGCTACTTCGGCCTGCGCACGATCCTGTTCCGCCTGCTGACGTTCCCGCTGCGCTTCACGCCGCTCGCGCGCCGCATGCGCCTGCGCACGCACGCACGCGACCAGGAACTGCGCCGCGCGGTCGAGTGGTATCGCGAGCACGGCCGCCCGGTGGACATCGTCATCCCCAGCTACCGCGACGCCGAGCGCGTGCGCGCCTGCGTGCGCAGCATCCGCAAGACCGTCCCCCGCGGGATGGCGCGCGTGATCGTCGCCGACGACTGCAGCGGCCCGGAGCACATGGCGGCGCTGCGGGCGATCAAGGGCATCGACGTGCTCCTCGCCTCCGATCGGAACAGCGGCTTCGCCGCGAACACCAACCGCGGCCTGCGCGCCAGCGACGGCGAGCGCGACGTGGTGGTCCTGAACTCCGACGTGGAGGCGCTGCCACGCTGGCTCGAGTGCCTGCAGTTCGCTGCCCGCCGGCACCCGGACAACGGCATCGTCGGCGCGCAGCTGCAGTATCCCGACGGGCGCATCCAGTTCGGCGGGACCGTGCGCAACCGCGACCAGCCCGAGTGGTTCGACCACCGCTACCGCTTCAAGCCCCCCGGCTGGGGACCCGCCGCGCGGCCGAGCCCGGCGCTGGCGGTGACGGGCGCGTGCATGTACGTGCGCCGCCCCGTGATCGAGCGCATCGGCCTGCTGGACGAGCGCTACCCGATGGCCTACGAGGACGTGGACTGGTGCCTGCGCGCGTGGCAGGCAGGCTTTCGCGTGCTCTACTTCCCGGCCGCCCAGCTGATCCACCACGAGTCGGTGACGCGCGGCACCGAGCTGGGCGAGCGCGAGCGGGCCTCCCAGCGGCTGTTCTGGGAGCGATGGTCGGAGCTCCTGGACGCGCGCTCGGTCAGCGCGGGCGCCGAGAGCGGCGGGCGGCTGCGGATCGCCTACGTGACCGAGGACACCGGCATCGGCGGCGGGCACCGCGACATCTTCGAGCACCTCAACCGCCTGTCCGAGCGCGGCCACGACGTGTCGCTGTTCACGCTGGGCGAGCCCCCGGACTGGTTTGCGTTGCGCGTGCCCGTCCACAGCTTCGCCGACTACGACGAGCTGAGCACCGCGCTGGCGCAGCTGGACGCGATCAAGGTCGCGACCTGGTGGATCACGGCCGCGCCGGTGTGGGCGGCGAGCGTCGTGCGCGGGATCCCCGTGTATTTCGTGCAGGACATCGAGACCTCCTACTACCCGGACGACGAGCGCGCCCGCCACGCGGTGCTCGACTCCTACCGCCCGGAGTTCCGCTACATGACCATCTCCTCCTGGAACCGCGAGCGCCTGCGCGAACTGGACCTCGAGGCCGAGCTGATTCCCCCGGGGATCGACCTGGACACGTTCCGCCCGCGACCCGAGGTGGCGCGCCGCGGGGACATGGTGCTGGCGCTGGGACGCTCGAACCCGCTGAAGAACCTGCCGCTCACGCTGGCCGCGTGGCGCGCGCTGCCAGCGCCACGGCCGGAGCTGTGCCTGTTCGGGATCGAGCCGGAGCTGGCCGACGGGGAGGGCATGCGCCACGTCGAGGCCCCCGACGACGAGCAGGTCAACGAACTGCTCTGCCAGGCCACGGTGTTCGTCCAGAGCTCAACCCATGAGGGCTTCGCGCTGCCGCCGCTCGAGGCGATGGCCGCGGGCGCGGCGGTGCTCTGCACGGACGCTCACGGCAACCGCGACTTCTGCCGCGACGGCGTCAACTGCCTGATGGCCCAGCCCACCCGAGCAGCGCTCACGGAGGCGCTGCAGCGCCTGCTCGCGGACCCGGAGCTGCGCGCGCGCCTCGGGCGCGCAGGGATCGAGACGGCGAAGGAATACGCGTGGGAGCGGCGGATCGACGCCCTGGAGGCGTTCTTCGAGCGCGTGGCCGCGACGCGGCGCATGGCGCTGGCCGGCGAGCTCGCCCCCGAGCTGGCCGTGGACGACGGGCGCTGAGCGCGGGCCCGCGGCGCGGACGACGGGCGCTGGGCGCGGGCCCGGCCGCGAAGCGGGCGGGGGCGGACCTCGTGGCTGGCGCTCAGAGATCCTCGGCGATGTGGGGCGCCTCGCGGTTGAAGACCCAGAAGCCGACCACAAAGATCACGCTGACGAGCGCCAGCGGCTCCAGCAGGGCGGCCCAGCTGCCGAGCGCCTGGCCGGCGCTGAGCGTGTGGCGGTTGATCATCGCGTGGCGGAACTGCTGGAAGACTGTCAACAGCGGGTTGAGCGTGTACACGTGGTAGAGGAAGTGGTCGAGCGCGCCGTGAGCCAGTTCCTTGTGCACGGTTTCCACGGGGATGATCACCGGCGAGGAGTAGAACAGGATCTGGGTGACCACGTCCCAGATCGGTTGGATGTCGCGGAATTTCACGAACAGCGCCGAGAGCAGCATGGCGATGCCGGTGCTGAGCAGGGCGATCATGGCGATCAGCAGCGGCAGCTCGATCCAGCTGAGCATCGGGCGCACGCCGGAGATCAGCGCGAAGATCATCACCACCACCAGGTTCAGCCCGAGGTTGAAGAGGGCGAGAAGCACGATCGAGATCGGGATCGCCAGGCGCGGGAACTGGATCTTGCGGACGATGTTCTCGCGGTCCACCACGCTGCGCACGGCGCCGCCGGTGGCTTCGCTGAAGAACGCGAACAGCACGATCGAGCCGAGCAGCTGCGCCCCGTAGTAGTGGCCCGCGGCGCCTTTGGCCTTGTCGACCTTGAAGATCAGTACGAAGAACACGTACAGCACGCCGAACAGCAGCAGCGGACGCATCACCTGCCAGACGTAGCCGAGCGCGGAGCCGAAGAACTTCAGTTTGAATTCGCTGCGCGCGATGTTGTAGGCGAGCTGCCAGAAGCGTGACCAGCTGTCGCCGAGCGCGCGCGGCCCCCGAATCGGCTGGCCGAGCGGCTCGGTCAGTGCCGGCGCGCTCATCTCGCCCCTCCGGTGGACGGGGCCTCGCTCGGCAAGGGGGGGCTGATCCAGCGGGTCACATCGGTCTGCACCGGGATCTCCACCATGCCGCCGCTGGCGGTCACGCCGGAGACGACGAACGACAGGCCGCCCGCCAGGCGGTCGATGACGTCCAGTCCGCCGCCTCGGTGGGTGATGGTCAGCACCGGGTGGTAGCGGCCGGGCGCGAGCATGTTGTGGAAGGAGAACGCGAACAAGGCCTGCTCGCCCGCGTGGAACTCGCCGGTGTTCTCACGGTCCTGCTCGGTGGTCGCCACGACAACCGGCTGGCGCTGCTCGTTGAGCAGCATCATGCTCACCGCCGGGTCGCTCACGTCGGCGTGGAACGTGACCAGCGCCTTCAGCGTCAGCGGCTCGGCCTGGGGCGCGACTGCGCGGCGCTCGGAGCGGTCGTCGCCGAGCCACACATCGCTCACGCGCGCGCTCCCGTCGCCCATGCGCGCGCTCCCCACGTTGGGATCCACGTAGCCGACTTCGCGGCCGAAGGCGATCTCCAGGTAGCGGTCGGCCACGTCGCGGGGATCGCCGATGCTCACCGTCTTGCCCCGCTCCAGCAGCATCGCGCGGTGGCAGAAGCGCGTGACGGCGGCCATGTCGTGCGTGACGAACACGATCGTGCGGCCTTCGTCGCGCATGCGGTTGAACACGTCGAAGCACTTCTGCTGGAAGCTCGCGTCGCCGACCGCCAGCACCTCGTCGATCAGCAGGATGTCCGCGTCCACCTGGATGGCCACCGAGAAGGCCAGCCGCACGTGCATGCCCGAGGAGTAGTTCTTGAGCTTGAGATCGCGGAAGTCCTCCAGCTCGGCGAACTCGATCACCCGCTCGTAGCGTGCGCGCGCCTCGCGCGGTGAGAGGCCGAGCATGATGCCGTTCAGGGCCACGTTCTCGTAGGCGGCCAGGTCGGGGTTGAACCCCACCCCCAGCTCGATGAACGTGGACAGCCGCCCGTTGCACCAGATCTTTCCCTGGTCAATCCGGTAGATGCCGGCGAGGCACTTCAGCAGCGTGCTCTTGCCGCTGCCGTTGCGCCCGACGATGCCGAAGAACTCGCC
>DAINPC010000050.1:0-11634 GCA_036743695.1 Solirubrobacteraceae bacterium
TCCTGGACCGTTGAGAGCACCGCGTCGAGAGCGACCCCCGAGAGCGTCTCCTGCTCGAGCAGCGCGGCCGCCGTCTCCTCGACGGTGTTCCAGTTGCGGTCGAGGATGACCGCCGCCCGAGCCTCGGCATCTCCGACGAGACGCTCAACCTCGCTGTCGATCAGGTTGAGCGTCTCAGGTCCCACGGAGCCGAGATCCTGCAGCGAGGCGCCGAGGAAGACCTCGCCGCCCTTCTCGCCGATGGTCACCAGTCCGAGGGTCTCGGACATGCCGAACGAGGTGACCATGCTGCGTGCGAGCGCGGTCGCCGCATGCAGGTCGTCGTTGACGCTCGTCGAGGTGTGCCCGAAGGCGATCCGCTCCCCCGCCAGCCCGGCCGTGATCACGATCAGCTGACTCTGCAGGTCCGGCTTGGTCATGATCGTCTGGTCCCGGTCGGAGAGCATGTGGGCGGCGGTGCCGAGCTGACGCCCGCGCGCGACGATCGACAGCTTGCGTGTCGATGTCGTGTGGCCGAGCGCGTCGGTGACGACCGCGTGGGAGGCCTCGTGGATCGCGATCAGCCACCGCTCGTGCTCGGTCAGGATGTGGCGCTTGGCCGGGCCCGCCACGACGCGGTCGATCGCCTCCTCTAGCGTCGCCTGATCGATGACGCCGCGCCCGTCGCGGACGCTGAGCAGCGCCGCCTCGTTGATCACGTTGGCGAGCTCGGCGCCGCTGAAGCCCGGGGTGTGGCGGGCAACCTCCTCGAGCGACGCGTCGGGTGCCATCGGGCGCTTCTTGCCGTGCAGGCGAAGTATCTCCAGCCGTCCGTGGACGTCCGGCACGTCGATGACGACCTGGCGGTCGAAGCGGCCCGGGCGCAGCAGCGCGGGATCGAGGATGTCGGGCCGGTTGGTGGCGCCCATGACCACGAGTCCCCCATCCCCTGCAAAGCCGTCCATCTCCACCAGGATCTGGTTCAGCGTCTGCTCGCGCTCGTCGTTGCCCTGACCGATCCCGGCCCCTCGCTTGCGCCCGGCTGCGTCGAGCTCGTCGATGAAGATGATCGCCGGCGCCATCTTGCGGGCCTTGCGAAACAGGTCGCGCACGCGCGCCGCTCCGACTCCCACGAGCGACTCGACGAAGTCAGACCCCGAGACCGAGAAGAATGCCGCATCGGCTTCGCCGGCGACGGCCTTCGCGAGCAGCGTCTTGCCCGTCCCGGGAGGGCCGACGAGCAGGACCCCCTTGGGGGCGGCGGCGCCGACCGCCAGGTACTTGCTGGGGTCTGACAGGTAGTCGCGGATCTCGCGAAGCTCGGCCAGGGCTTCGCCGGCCCCGGCGACGTCGGCGAAGGTGATCCTGTCGCGCGTCCCCTTGCCCTTGCGACGGCCTTTGCCGGCGAACTCCGAGAACGCCGCCAGCCCGCCGGCCCCGCCTTCGGCGCCCACGCGCGTGAACAGCGAGAACAGGCACACGAGCAACAGGATCGGGATCAGGAACTGGACGACGATCGCCTTCGTCGGCTTCCCGGCCTGTTGGTCCACCGAGACGGTCGCGCCGCTCGCGTACAGTTCGCGCAGGAGCTGCTGTGTGATGGCGCCGGAGCCGGGATAGGCCGCCCACAGCTTCTGCGAGACGCCGCTGGGCGCCGATGAGGATCCCGGCGGGGTGGCGGCGGCCCCGGTGGCGCCCGTGGTCGCCGAGCCCGCAGCGTCGACCGGGGCGCTCGGCGCGGTGGTGAGCTCGACGCGGCTGTCGTGGTCGAGCACGACGGCGCTCTGGAGCTCGTGGCGCTTGGCGAGGCTCTGGACGACGCTCAGAGGCACCTGGGTGCCCGAGCTGCTCGGCTTGATCTCGCCCAACAGGCTCGCGAACGCGATCGCCAGCCCGATCGAGGCGAGCAGCAGGAACAGCGCCAGCGGATCGCGGAAGGCGACGCGGCGCGCCGTCGCGAGGAACCCGCCGACTGCGACCAGCAGCGGATTGCGGCGATTGGCAAGTCCCGAGCGAACCGTTGCGGTTGCGACACGCGCGGCGCCGTTGCCCGCGGCCGAGGCGCCGTTGCTCGCTGCCGAGTCACGATTGCTCGCGGGGGGCTCGGGTGGTGTGTCGTTATCTGTCATATCGAGAGCTGAGGGTCATTCGGGAACGGCCGTTGTTGGCGATATCCGCGTGGCGAGCGGCGATACGCAGAGTCGCGCGCTCGAGCCCCAACGCGCTGTCGGATCTCGATGCGCGGGACGCAGGGCAGCCGCGGAGCGCGAACGCCGATCGATCGACGTCAGCGTCACACGCCGCAGGCGGAAAAGCAATGCCCGTTCACAAAAACAACACATCAACCCGACTGGCGTTTACAAAATCGACACAATGATTCGACACGCGACGTTCACAAAAACGACACAACCGGCAAACCCCGGACCGACAGTGTTGCGCAGGGGTGACGTTCATCGCGCATACCGCATCGATCCCATGCCTCGAGTTGTTGCCGCCCCGAGCGTTTCCACGCTGAATTCGTAATCAACTGCCCGAATGCAAAGGAGCAAATAACGTGCGTGCGCACCGTACCCTCGTCGTGTCAATGATCCTCGCGCTGACCCTCGCCGTCCCCGCCGGCGCCGCTGTGAGGCGCCTGATCGTGGGCGGCTCGACCTCTGTCCTGCCGCTCGCCCAGAAACTCGCCACCGCCTACCATCAAGCCTTCCCCACGATCCCCGCTCCGAAGGTTGGAGGAGGACAGTCGGATATCGGGATCAGCGGCGCATCGACCGGTCGCTTCGACATCGGCGACTCCTCCCGCGACCCCATCAGGGGAGTCGACCCCACAGGCCTCGTCTTCACCAAGATCGCTCGCGACGGCGTGTGCATCATCACAAGTGCGAAGAACCCGATCTCGAACCTGTCACAGGAAAGCGTCGAAGGGATATTCACTGGTCGCATCCGCGACTGGAGCCAGATCCCGGGGGCAAGGGCCACGGGCCCGATCGACCTGTTCGACCGCGACGGCGCCTCGGGTACGCAGGACGCCTTCCAGCACATCTTCCTCGGCGAAACCCAAAAGATCTCCCCGAGCGCGACCCCCGAGACCTCCAACGGCCTCGAGCAGAACGCCGTGTACGGCGACCCGCAGGCGATTGGCTTCGTGTCCTTCGCCTACACCGCGAGCGTCAACGCGGTCGGCTACCAGGGCATCCCCTGCACGCTGCGCAACGCCAAGTCCGGGCAGTACGGCGGCGTGCGTAACTTCTGGATGGTCACCAAGGGCGTCCCCAAGGGCGAAGCCGCCAAGTTCCTCGCCTGGGTGACCAAGCCTGGCAACGCGAAGGTCCGCTCGATCGTCAACTCCAGCTGGATCGCGATTCACTAGGAGCGTGTTCGGGGGCGCCCAACAGCAGCCTGGCGCTCGGACGGGCGCCCGGAGCGACCAGCGCGCCGAGCGTACGCTCGGCGCGCTCGCCGTGACGGTCCTCGTGCTGATCGCGCTGATGGCGGTCACCGTGCTGATCAAGGCATGGCCGTCCTTCTCCTACAACGGGCTGAGCTGGTTCGGATCGGGCGGCGACGTCGACACCCAGCTGCGCTTGATGCGGGAAGGCACGCCGGTGGGGGGCCACGGCCTGCTGTACTTTCGCGCCTGGCCGCTGGTCTGGGGCACCCTGCTGACAACGCTGCTGGCCGTGCTGCTCGGGCTCGTGATCTCGACGCTGGCGGCGGTCTTCCTGACCGAGTTCGCGCCCGCGCCGGTGCGGCGCGTCCTCGACCCGGTCATCAGGCTGCTGGCGGCGGTGCCGTCGGTGATATACGGGCTGATCGGGATCCTGGCGCTCGCCCCGTGGATCAACCAGCACCTGATCAGCAACGCCCGCAAGCAGTCGGTCATCTACGTTGTCCAGCTCAACGGCGCCAATCTGGCGACGGCCACGCTGATCCTCACCGTCATGATCCTGCCGATCATGGTGGCGATCAGCGCGAGCGCGCTGACCGCCGTCCCCGGTGCCTGGCGTGAGGGCTCGGCCGCGCTGGGGGTCAACCGCTGGCGCACGATCTGGCGGATCTCGCTGCGCACTGCCTGGCCGGCGATCGCAGCGGCGACCGTGCTCGCGACGGCCCGCGCGCTCGGAGAGGCGGTGATGCTGGCGATGGTCTCCGGCGGGCGCGGCTTCGCGGCCAACCCGCTCGACGGGCTCACGTTCCTGTTCGAGCCCGTGCGGCCCCTGGCGGCGACCATCTTCCAGGAATCGGAGGGCCTGACGATCGGGCCAGTCGCCCACACGATCTACGCGATGGGCGCCGTGCTGCTCGTCTCGGCGACGATGCTCTCGCTCGCCGGATGGGCCGTCAAGCAGCCGCTGAAGCGCTACGGGATCCGCGCCTGATGGCGAGCGCCGCGCTCACGCCCGCGCCCGCGCCCGCGCCAGACGCTCGCGCGGTGGCCCGACCGCCACGTGAGCGGACGTCGTCCTGGCCACTGGTCGATCGGGTCTGCTACTGGCTGTGCTGGGCGACCGGGATCGGGCTGTGTGTGATCGCCCTGGCGATCGTGCTGTTCATGCTCGTCAAGGGAATCGCCTACCTGCGCCCGAGCCTGTTCGTGGAATCCCCCGCGCCATCGCTGCATCAGAGCCAGAGCGGCGGATTCCGCGACCCGATCGTCGGGACGCTGATCGTCACAGCCATCGGCACGGCGATCGCGGCGCCGATGGGCGTGGCGCTCGCCGCGTGGCTGTCGGAGTACCGGCGACCGGCGTGGCTCGCGCGCTCCGTGGAGTCCGCCGTGGAGATGCTCGCCGGCGTGCCGAGCATCGTGCTCGCGATCTTCGGCCTGCTCGTCTTCTCGCAGGGGTTTCTCGCGTTTCTCTCGCAGGGGGCCGCCCAGGGGTCGCTCGGGGAGTCGTTCTTCAACGCCGGGATCGTCATGTCGCTGCTGGCCCTGCCCCTGATCGTCGGCGCCACCCACGAGGCGCTCGCCCAGGTCCCCGACCGCCTGCGGGAGGCCTCCTACGCGCTGGGCAAGACGCGCGTCACGACGATCCGCAGCGTGCTGCTCCCGGCGATACGCCCGAGCATCGCCAGCGGCGTCGTGCTCGGGATGGGTCGGATCATCGGCGACACCGCGATCGTGACGATCCTCCTGGGCGCGACCCTGAAGAACGAACCCGTCGGTCACACGCCCCTGCTGGGGGCTCTGCGGGGCACGGGCTCGACGCTCACCAGCTACGTCTACACCAACTCCCCGGCGGGCGAGGGCAACGCTCACGAGAAGGCCTACGCCGCGGCGTTCGTGCTGCTGATGATGGTCCTTGCGCTCAATGCGCTCGTGACCCGCCTGAGCAACGGAGAGCGCCCGGCGGGCGGGCGCGGGCGCGCGCTCAGAGCGCTGCGGCTCTGGCCGCTGGGAAGGTGACATGGACCCGCTGATGCCACCCCCGATCCGGCGCATCGCGCTCGACCGCGAGCCGAACGTGGCAGCACCCGCAGCCGCGCCCGCGAGCAACGGCGCCCCGCGCGGGCCGGGCGGCGCCTCGTTGCGCGCGCATCGCTCCCGGCCGGCGTCCGGGCGCGTGCTCGAGCGGATGCGGATCGACTCGGTGTCGCTCGCCTACGGCGCCAACTGGGTGGTGCGCGACGTCTCCCTGCCGGTCCGCCAAGGCGAGGTGCTGGCGCTGATCGGAGCATCGGGCTCGGGCAAGACGACGCTGCTGCGCTCGCTGAACCGCCTCACCGAGATCACCACAGGCGCCGCGCGCAGCGGCGCGATCACGATCGACGGCCGCGACATCCACGAGCTGGAGGTCAACGACCTGCGCCGGCGCGTCTCGATGGTCTTTCAGCAGCCGAACCCGTTCCCCATGAGCATCTTCGACAACGTCGCCTACGCGCTGGCCGAGCAGCACATCGCGCGCGGAGGGCGCCGGCGCCGGCGCACCCCCGAGCTCGCCCGTGCGGTCGAGGATGCGCTGCGCAGGGCCGGCCTGTATGAGGAGGTGGCGGAGGACCTCGACCGCTCGGCATTGAGGCTGTCGGGCGGCCAGCAGCAGCGGCTGTGTATCGCGCGGGCGCTGGCCGCCGGGCCGGAGGTGCTGCTGCTCGACGAGCCCTGCTCGGCGCTGGACCCGATCTCGACGGCCACGATCGAGGAGCTGATCGTGGGCCTGCGCGAGAGCGTGGCGATCGTGATCGTGACGCACAACCTCCAGCAGGCCTTCCGTGTGGCCGACAACGTCGCGTTCATGCACCTCGGCGAGCTGGTGGAGTACGGGCCGAGCGCGCAGGTGTTCGAGCGGCCGGCCAGACAGCGCACGCGCGACTACATCAGCGGGGCGTTCGGTTGACGCGCACGGCGTTCGTCCTCGTGGCGCTGGCGCTCACAGGCTGCGAGACGACGGCGGAAAGGAGCGCGAAGCTGGAACGGGAAGCGGCGCGGCACGCAAGCCGCGCGGTGGCGAGCGGGCTTTCGATCGCGCGCGAGAGCAGGGAGGTGAGGGTGCTCGCCGCGACTGTCGTGCGCGGATCGGAAGGGGCTGCCGCCGTGGTGACGCTGCGCAACACCTCCTCCCACACGCTGCGGGCCGTACCGCTCGCGATAGCGGTGAGCGACGGGCACGGCAAGACGCTCTACCAGAACAACGCCGCCGGCCTGGAGACGGCGCTCGTGTCGGTCCCGTCGCTGGCGGCTCACGGCGAGCTCAGCTGGGTCGACGACCAGGTGCCGGCAAGCGGCGAGCCGGTCGCGGCGAGCGCGCGCGTGGGCGAAGCCCCGGCCGCGACGGGGTCGGTGCCACTGATCGTGATCGGCGGTGTCCATCTGATCGAAGACCCGTCGAACGGAGTGGGGGCCTCGGGGATCGTCAGCAACCGCTCACGGGTCCCCCAAGACAGCTTGGTGATCTTCGCCGTAGCGCGCCGCGCGGGCAGGATCGTCGCAGCGGGACGGGCTGTGCTCCCGGAACTGGCGGCGAGCTCCTCGATGCCCTTCCAGATCTTCTTCGTGGGCGACCCGCACGGAGCCCAGCTGCAGCTCAGCGCCCCGCCGACGAGGTTGGGCTGAGGCACCCGGGGGGCTCAGCGGCGGCGTCGGCGCTGCTTCAGCGTGATGCCCTCGACCACGTGGGCCACCGTCTCGCAGGCGTCCACCGACGCCTCCAGGGACTCGAAGATGTCCTTCCAGCGAATCACCACCATCGGGTCTATGCCCCCCGCGAACAGCGAGGCCACACCGTCGCGCTGCAGGCGGTCGCCCTCGTTCTCGAGGCGGTGTACCTCCACCAGATGGGGAGCCAGCTCGGTGCCCGTGCGCAGGCAGCGCAGCGCCTGCGCGATCTGCTCGCCCGCGCCCACCAGCACCTCGGCGAACTCGACGGCCTGCTCCATCGGCGCCTCGACACCGTAGAGGCCGAGCTGCGCGGCAGCGTGCTCGGAGTGGTCGACGATGTCGTCCAGCGCGGTCGCCAGGGCGTAGCCGTCGCTCGCGTCGAACGGAGCCCGCACGCGCCCGCGACCGGCCAGCCGGTGGATGATGTCGTGGGTGATGCGGTCGCCTTCCTGCTCGCATACCTTCAGATCCTGTGCGAGCGTGGCGTGCTCGGGATAGTCGATCAGCAGATCGCGCAGCAGCAGCCCGCACCGCTGGACGTTGCGTCCGGCCTCCTCGACCAGGCCCATCAGGGTGCCGTCCATGCCGCGCCGCAGGAAGCTCATCCGGCGAGGATATTGCCCGGCGCCGCGCCGCGCGGGCCCGCGCGGCGCGCGCTCGGGACCTTCACGCTTTCTTCACGTCTAGATCACGAGATTGCAACGCCCTTGACCCACGCGAGCTGCGACGCTCCGCGCCGTGGCCGCCCTTCCGGAGAGCGCGGACGTTCCCGCTGACACCCTCTATGCCGGCGAGCTGGAGATCAGGCTGGAGGAGGGCCTGGTGCTGGCCACCGGCCGTGCGCTGACGCTGTCGGTGCGCGAGTTCGAACTGCTCGCCGCGATGGCCCGGCGCCTGGGCGCGATCATCACGCGCGAGGATCTCTACCGGACGGTGTGGGGGGGCGAGCTGCGCGCGGGCGACCGCTCGGTGGATGTCTACGTGAGCAAGCTGCGGGGCAAGCTCGAGGTCGCGCTGCCGGATCGCCGTTTCATCCACACCCACCCCGGCTTCGGCTACCGCTTTCAGCCCCAACCTTCACGAAATGTTCACATGGAGGCCACCGGCGGTTGAGCAGACTGTCCCCCGGCACGCCGGTCCGGCGCAGAGATGCGTGCCCGGTTCGTGCTCACGAGATAATCCAGCCAGAGGAGACGCAGTGATCAAGAACAAGATTGGCGCGCTTGCGGGCGTCGCAGTGCTCGCGCTCGGACTAGCCGCGTGCGGCAGCAGCTCCAGCTCGTCCAGCAGCCCCGCCAGCTCCGCCAGCACGACGTCCTCAAGCGCCGCCTCGGGGACGATCTCAGGAGCCGGCTCGACGTTCGCGGCCCCCGTGTACGAACAGTGGGCCTCGTCGCAGTCTGGCCTGACGGTGAACTACCAGGCGGTCGGCTCAGGCGCGGGCATCACCTCGCTGGAGACCAAGACCGTCGACTTCGGCGCGAGCGATCCGCCGCTGAAGCCCGCAGACGAAGAAGCGATCGCCAAGAACGGCAGCCCGGCGGTGGAGATCCCCATGTTCCTGGGCGCGATCACCGTCTCCTACAACCTCCCGGGCGTGCAGACCGGCCTGAAGCTGGACGCCAAGACAATCGCCGACATCTACCTGGGCAAGGTCAAGACGTGGAACGACACCGAGATCAAGGCGCTCAACCCCGGCGTCTCGCTGCCGAGCACCGCGATCACGGTCATCCATCGCTCGGACTCCTCGGGCACGACCTCGGGCTTCACGGGCTTCCTGGCCTCGGTCGACCCGGAATTCAAGAGCAAGGTCGGCGAAGGCAAGGACGTGCAGTGGCCGACCGGAACCGGCGCGAAGGGCAACGCCGGCGTGGCGGGCGCCGTACAGCAGACCGCTGGAGCCGTCGGCTACGTCGAGCAGGCCTATGCGCTGCAGCACAAATTCACCTACGCCTCGGTGAAGAACAAGGCGGGGCAGTTCGTGGCCCCGAGCCTCGCCTCCGCCACGGCGGCGGCGCAGGGCGTGAAGGTGCCGGCGAGCCTGGGAATCAAGATCAGCAACCCTGCTGGAGCGGCCAGCTACCCGATCACCTCGCAGACGTTCATCATCGTCAACAAGGACCTCTGCAAGGCCGGGACGCCGGGCGGCGAAGCAGCCGCGAAGGGCGTAGTCAAGTTCATCGTCTACGGGCTGAACGAAGGACAGACGATCCTCTCGCAGGCCGATTACGCCGGCCTGCCGGCGTCGATCCTGGCGAAGTCCAAGGCGGCTGCGGCCGGCCTTCAGTGCAACGGCTCGCCAATCGGCGGCTGAGCACGGCAAGCCGCCCTCTGATCGGATAGACAAGGGGCCATGGACACGGCAGCCATGCCAAGCGGTGACCGCTCGATCCTTGAGCGGTCACCGCTTGCGCGTCTGCCCGACCGGGCGCTGAAGTACGGGCTGACCGCACTCGCCGCGCTGATCCTCGCGCTGATCGTCTACTTCTTCGTGCGCCTCGTCGGAGAGTCCCGCCCGGCACTCGCCAGGGCGGGGGTGTTCGGCTTCACCTTCGACAAGGACTGGAACGTCAGCGGCGAAAGGTTCGGCGCGCTGCCGCTCGTCCTCGGAACGCTGATCACCTCGGCGCTGGCGCTGCTGATCGGCGTGCCGGTGGCCGTCGCCACGGCGATCTACGCCAACGAGCTGTGCCCGCTGCGGCTGCGCGCCGCGCTCACGGTCCTGGTCGAGCTGCTGGCCGCCGTGCCGTCGGTGGTCTACGGCCTGTGGGGCATCTTCTTCCTCGCACCCAAGCTCCAGGGAGCCGAGCAATGGGTGGCCGATCGCCTCTCGTTCATCCCGTTCATCGGCGGCGGCACCGTGACGATCCCCAACTACTTCATCGCCGGGTTGATCCTGGCGATCATGATCCTGCCGATCGTCAGCGCGATCAGCCGCGAGGTCATGGCGACGGTGCCCGCCGATCACAAGGAGGCGGCGCTCGCGCTGGGGGCGACCCGCTGGGAGATGATCCACACGGCCGTGATCCCCTACTGCCGCGCCGGGATCGTCGGCGGAGCGATGCTCGGCCTCGGCCGGGCGATCGGCGAGACGATCGCCGTGACGATCGTGATCGGCAACGCCCCGCAGCTCGGCAGCCACCTGTTCGGGCAGGGCTACAGCCTCGCGGCGGTGATCGCCAACGAGTTCGGCGAGGCACAGGGACTGCACCGCTCGGCGCTGTTCGCCGCCGGGCTGCTGCTGTTCGTGCTGACGCTGCTCGTCAACGCCGTCGCGCGCGTGCTCGTGAGCAGAGCCTCGCGGGCGGGCAGGACGACCCCGGCGGCCGCCGCGGGATCGCAGCCGATCGCGGGGGCGGTGGCGGGCGCGTGAGCGCGCAGAGCCCGGCGAGCGGGCAGTTCGCGCGCTTCGCCGTCAGCCCCGCGCGCCGGCGCAAGGACAGGATCGCGCGCGCGACGATCCTGGCCGGCACGGTGATCGCCCTGATCCCGCTCGCGCTGCTCGTCTTCTACCTCCTGCGCAAGGGCCTCAGCTCCTGGAGCCCGAGCTTCTTCAGCACCGATCCGACCGGCAACACCTTCTTCAAGGCCTCGAGCATCGGCGGGATCAAGAGCGCGATCCTCGGCACGGTCGAGATGGTCGCGCTGGCCTCGGCGATCGCCATCCCGATCGGCATCGGCACGGCCGTGTGGCTCGTCGAGTACGGCCGCGACAGCTGGTTCGCCAACCTGGTGCGCTTCTTCGTCGACGTGCTCACCGGCGTGCCCTCGATCGTCTTCGGGCTGTTCATCTACATCGTCCTCGTCGTCGGCACGGGCAGCTCCTACGCGGGCTACAAGGGCTCGCTCGCGCTGGCGCTCCTGATGCTCCCGGTCGTGATCCGCTCGGCCGAGGTGATCCTGCTGCTGATCCCGGACGCCCTGCGCGAGTCGGCGCTGGCGCTCGGCGCGCCGCGCTGGCGCATGATCTTCAGCATCGTCATGCCGACCGCACTGCCGGGCATGGTGACCGGGGTGCTGCTGGCGATCGCCCGGGCGGCCGGTGAGACGGCGCCGCTGCTGTTCACGGCCGCCGCGACACAGAAGACCAACCTCAACCTGGGACAGTTCATGAACTCGCTGCCCGTGCAAATCTACAAAGATGTCACGTCGCCGACCACGGCCGTGGTAGACCGTGCGTGGGGCGCCGCGCTGACCCTCGTCATCATGATCCTGCTGCTCAACCTCATCGCCCGCCTCGTCTCGCGAAGGAGTCGCCTTGCATGACATCGGACGGAACCCCCGCCCAGGTAGCTGACATGGACCCCGAGAGCCGAGCCAAGAGCGGCCGAGAGCGGATCGCGCCGCGGGCGCCCGCCCCCGCGAGCGCTTCGGCGAGGGACGGCGACGCCGCGGGCGCGAGCACCGCCACGGTGGACGCCAAGCGGGGGCTGAGCGTCACGCTGGAGAAGCTCCGCGCCTTCTACGGTGAGGCCGAACAGGTCAAGGGCATCGACCTCGATTTCCGCGCCAACGAGGTCACCGCGATCATCGGCCCGTCGGGCTGCGGCAAGTCGACG
>DAINPC010000051.1:0-11557 GCA_036743695.1 Solirubrobacteraceae bacterium
GGATCGAGCAGGTGGATCTGGTGTGCGTGAACCTGTACCCGTTCGAGCAGACCGTGGCGCGCGCGGACGCAAGCGACGCTGAGGTGATCGAGAACATAGACATCGGCGGTCCGACGATGGTCAGGGCGGCGGCCAAGAACGGCGCGTTCGCGGCGGTGGTGGTGGATCCGGCGGACTACGAGCGCGTGCTGGAGGAGCTGCGCGAGTCCGATGGCAGGCTGTCGCTGCAGACGCGCAAAGCGTTGAGCGCGAAGGCGTTCGCGTGCACGGCTCGCTATGACGCGGCGATTGCCAGCTGGTTCGCGCGCCACACCTACGACGGCTTTCCACCCACGTGGAATGACGCCTACGAGAAGGTCAGCGATCTGCGCTACGGCGAGAACCCGCATCAGACAGCTGCCTTCTACGCGCGCGTGGGCGCCCCCACGCACCTGCTGGCGGGGGTCAGCCAGCTGCATGGCAAGGAGCTGTCGTTCAACAACCTGCTCGACCTCAGCGCGGCGCGCGAGCTGGTGGAGGACTTCGAGCGCCCGGCGTGCGCGATCGTCAAGCACAACAACCCCTGCGGCTGCGCTGTCGGTGAGCACGGCCGTGAGGCGTACGAACGCGCCTTCGCCTGCGACCCGCAGAGCGCCTACGGCGGCGTGATCGCGGTCAACCGCCCGATCGACGCGGCGTTCGCGCGGGAGCTGGCCAAGCAGTTCATAGAGGTGCTGCTGGCGCCCGGCTACGACGCGGACGCGCTGGAGGTGCTGCAGGTCAAGAAGAACGTGCGCCTGCTGGAGCTGGCGGACTGGCCGGCGCCGGCCCACGAGGTGGAAGGCAAGTCCGTGATCGGCGGCGAGCTGGTGCAGAGCCGCGACGTGGTCTCGGAGACGCGCGAGCAGATGCGGGTGATGAGCGCCAAGCAGCCGAGCGAGGCGGAGTGGCAGGACATGCTGTTCGCGTGGCGGGTCTGCAGGCACGTGCGCTCCAACGCGATCGTGATCGCGTCGCGCGGCGCGACGATTGGCATCGGCGCGGGACAGATGAGCAGGGTGGACGCGGTGCGGATCGCGATTGAGAAGGCGCGCGCGTTCCAGCAGGAGCTGCTCGCGGGGGCGGTCCTGGCCTCGGATGCGTACTTCCCGTTCGCGGACGGCCCGCAGCTGGCGATCGATGCGGGCGTCGCGGCGATCGTCCAGCCGGGCGGATCTGTGCGTGACGAGGAGGTGGTGGCGGCGGTGGACGGGGCTGGTGTGGCGATGGTGGCCACGGACCGCAGGCACTTCCGCCACTAGGTCCGCCCCGGCATTGAGCTCACCCTACCGTCCTGGGTGCACGAACAGGGGGGGTTGAAGAAATGGAGATAACGATATATCGTGACGCTACTTAGATAGCTCACGATAGGAGTAGATATGTTTGGCAATGCGATTCATTCAACGGGCGTGAGGCCCGGTTGCAGGCCCTCCCACCACGGCCCGGACCGCGGGCGCAGCTTCGCCTACGGTCCGCGCGGCGAGCTCGCTGGTCCGTTCGGCGGCTTCCCGCACGGCGGCGGCCCCCGCGGGCGCGGACGCAAGGCGCGCCGCGGCGACATCCGCACGGCGGCGCTGCTGCTGCTCAGCGAGGAGCCGCGCAACGGCTACCAGATCATGCAGGAGGTGCAGGAGCGAAGCGGCGGCGTCTGGCGCCCCAGCCCCGGCTCGGTCTACCCCGCGCTGGCGCAGCTGGAGGACGAGGGCCTGATCCGCTCGGAGCAGGTGGACGGCCGCAAGCTGTTCGCGCTCACGGACGAGGGGCGTGCGCTGGTGGCCCGGCGCGACGCGGAGAAGCCCGCGCCGTGGGATCAGATGAGCGGCGACGTCAGCGACCGGGCGCACGAGCTGGGCAAGCTGATGCGCGAGGTGGGCTTCGCGTTCGTGCAGGTGATGCGCACGGGCAGCGAGGGGCAGATGGCCAAGGCCCGCGAGGTCCTGGCAGCGACACGCCGCGACCTCTACCGGATACTGGCCGACGGCGAGGCCGATGCGGGCAGCGATGCCACTACGGTTGACGAGGACAGGTGAGCGAAGCAGACGCCCCGATAGTCAGCCCCGCAGCCGCCGTGTCGGTGAACGGCCTCGTCAAGCGCTATGACGAGATCGAGGCGGTGCGGGGCATCGACTTCGAGGTGGCGGGCGGCGAGATCTTCGGCTTCCTCGGCCCCAACGGGGCGGGCAAGTCAACCACGATCAACATGCTCTGCACGCTGGTGCGCCCCAGCTGCGGCTCGGCGCAGGTGGCGGGCCACGACGTGGTGCGCGAACGCGACGAGGTCAGGCGCAACATCGGCCTGGTCTTCCAGGACACGACGCTGGATGGCTATCTGAGCGCGGAGCAGAACCTGCGCCTGCACGCGGAGCTCTACGGCGTTCCGCGCGAGCTCGTGCGGGAGCGCATGCGTCAGGTGATGGAGATGGTCGAACTGTGGGAGCGGCGCGCCAGCCTGGTGAACACGTTCTCGGGCGGGATGAAGCGGCGCCTGGAGATCGCGCGCGGCCTGCTGCACTCGCCGCGGGTGCTGTTCCTGGATGAGCCCACGGTGGGGCTGGACCCGCAGACGCGCAGCTCGATCTGGAGCTACATCCGCGAGCTGAAGGAGCGCGAGGACATCACCATCTTCCTGACCACGCACTACATGGACGAGGCGGAGTACTGCGACCGCATCGCGATCATGGACCAGGGCCGCATCATCGTGCTGGACACCCCCGAGGCGCTGAAGGCGAAAGTGGGCAAGGATCGCGTGCGGATCGAGACGGACGACGATCAGGCAACGATCGCGGCCCTGCGCGAGCGCTTCAGCGTCGAGGCCACGCTGGCGGAGGGGGCGGTGACCTTTGGCGTGGCCGAAGGCGAGCACTTCGTGCCGCGCCTGTTCGCCGAGCTGGGCCTTCCGATTCGCGCGGTCAGCGTGGCGCGCCCGTCGCTGGACGACGTGTTCATGTCCTACACGGGCAGCACCATCCGCGACGCGGAGTCCTCCCAGCTGGACACCAGGCGCAACTTCGCTCGCATGATGAGCCGCTGATGGCGAGCGAGACCACGGCGCAATCCACGGCCCCGGCGGCGCCGCAGCGTTCGGACGGCGGGCAGCGTTCGGACGGCGGGCACGAGATCGCACGCGTGCGCGTGCCCACGCGCAGCGCGGGCAGCGAGCTGCGCGCGATCAAGGTGGTGTGGAAGCGCGAGCTGATCCGCTTCAGCCGCGACCGCCTGCGGGTGGTCACCTCGCTGATGCAGCCGTTCCTGTTCCTGTTCGTGCTCGGCACGGGCCTCTCGCGGCTCGCCTCGGCGGGCACGCACGGGGTCAACCTGCGCACCTTCATCTACCCGGGCGTGCTGTGCATGGCGGTGATGTTCACGGCGATGTTCTCCGCTGCGTCGCTGGTGTGGGATCGCGAGTTCGGCTTCCTGCGCGAGATGATGGTGGCGCCGGTCAGACGCAGCTCGCTGGTGCTGGGCAAGTGCCTGGGCGGAGCGACCGTGGCGGGCTTCCAGGGCGTGATCGTGTTGTGCCTGGCGGGGCTGGTGGGCGTCCCCTACGTGGCGACGCTGATTGTGGAGGTGTTCGTGCTGCAGCTGCTGCTGGCCTTCGCCATCACCGCCTTCGGCGTGATGATCGCGGCGCGGACCTCGCAGATGCAGTCGTTCATGGCGATGATGCAGATGGCGATCATGCCGATGTACTTCCTCTCCGGCGCACTGTTTCCCGTGTCGGGCCTGCCCCAGTGGCTGGCCATCCTCAACCGCCTGGACCCGCTGACCTACGCGGTGGATCCGATGCGCAGGGCGGTGTTCGCGCACCTGCACATCAGCGCCGCGGCGCGCCGTGCGCTGGATCCGGGCGTGACCTGGTGGGGCTGGCACGTGCCGGGGCTGGTGGAGGCGGCGGTGGTGGTGCTGCTGGGCCTGGTGATGCTGACGATTGCGATCGTGGAGTTCAGCCGCGCGGAGTGAGCGCCGCTGTTGCGGCGGGAGGCTCGTGCAGCGCCTCGGCCGCCACCCCGAGGATGGGATCCTCATCGGCGTCGTTGCCGGTTGAGGGGTCAGCGAGGCGGATGGCCTCCGACAGTCGCGTCCGATCGCTCAGCGCACGCCGTTCGATCAATGGCTGCAGGATCCCGCGCGCCGCGATCGCGGGACCGACCCAACGCGGGTACCAGAGGCGTGCGGCCCGCCGCTCGATGCCCCGCTCGATCGCGTCGATCGCTTTCGGCAGCGGCGCCGGGTTGCGCAGGAACCCGGGCGTGTTGGCGTTCATCAGTTCCGCCGAGGGATGGGTGTAGCTGGCGCGGACGAGATCGGTGTCTATGAAGCCGAAGTAGGCGCACCCCACAGCCACCCCGGCCGACGCGCTCTCCATCCGCAGCGCGTCCGTGAGCGCCTCAACCCCCGCCTTCGCGGCCGTGTAGGGCCCCATCAGCGGCGCGTGGGCGACGGCGGACAGGGAGGCGATGTTCAGCAGGTAGCCGCGCCGCTTGGTGATCTGCTCGATCACTGCGCGATCGGTCCGCCACACCCCGAGCAGGTTCACCGCGAGGGTGCGCTCTACGTGCTCCACCGGCTCGGTGGCGAGCGCGCCGGAGAACGCGATGCCGGCGTTGGCGATCGCGACGTCTATGCCGCCGAAGCGATCGACGGTCGCCTCGACGGCCCGCTGCAGGGCGGAGAGATCGGTCACGTCGGCCTCGAAGCAGGCGGCGCGGTCTCCCAGGCGCGCGGCGTTCTGCTCCATGCGCTCGGGCTCGAGTCCGACGAGCGCCACGTTGGCGCCTTTGGCGTGCAGGCGTTCGGCGGCGGCGGCTCCGATCCCGCGGGCTGCGCCGGTGATGAAGACGGTCCGTCCGTTGACGTCGAACGGGGCTTTCGAGGAGCGGCTCACGCGGATGACCTCCGGGTCGGGGATGGTGCGGACGAGACGCTGAGAGAGCCTACCGGTGGTAGGGTCGCCCGATGGCTGCTCTCGGACCGTCCTCACCGGCACTGGAGCTCGCGGCGGCGCTGCGCGCCCGGGAGCTCTCTGCGGTGGAGCTGCTGGATGCATGTCTGGCTGCGGTGGACGAGCTGGGCCCCAAGATCAACGCGGTGATCTGGCGCAACGACGAGGACGCGCGCGCTGCCGCGGCGCAGGCGGACAGGCGCCTGGCGGCGGGTGAGCAGGCCCCGTTCCTGGGCGTGCCGATACCGATCAAGGACCTCACGCCCGTGGCTGGATGGCCGGTGAGCTACGGCTCCAACGGCGGCCCGCAGGGCCTCAGCGAGACGAGCGAGCTGGTGGTGGACGCGCTCGTGGAGGCCGGGTTCGTCCTCTGCGCGCGCACCAACACGCCCGAGTTCGGGGTGATAACGGTTGCCGAGAACAGCCGCTACGGGATCACGCGCAACCCGTGGGACACCGACCGCTCGCCTGGCGGCTCCAGCGGCGGTGCGGCTGCGGCGGTGGCGTCGGGGATGTTCCCGATAGCCCACGCGAACGACGGCGGCGGATCGATCCGCATCCCCGCGGCCTACTGCGGCCTGGTGGGCCTGAAGCCCAGCCGTGGGCGCGTGCCGCGCCTGGCGCAGAGCTGGCTGGGCGCGGTGGTGGAGGGCGTGGTCGCGCGCACGGTGGCGGACGCGGCGGTGGCGCTGGACGCGACCGCCGGCCCGGACCCGCTGGCCTGGTACAACGCGCCGGCTCCTGCGACTCCCTTCGCCGAGCAGACGGCCACGCCGCCGGGGACGCTCCGAATCGGGCTGATGGCGCAGGCCCCGCTGGGCATCCCCACCGATCCGGCCTGCGCAGCGGCGGCGCGCGCGGCGGCGGCGGCGCTGGAGGACCTGGGTCACGTGGTGGAGGAGGTCGAGGTGCCGACGATCTCCGAAGAGATGGTGCCGCCGTTCATCGTGCTGACGCAGGGCGGGCTGGCGGACTACGAGGGCGTGGACTGGACGAAGGTGGAGCCGCACATAGCCCACCAGCGCGCCCTCAGCAGCGAGACGGGCGCCTACGACTACGTGCTGGCGGCACGGACGCTCGAGCTGCTGAGCCGCCGCGAGGTGGCGCGCTGGGGGCGCGACTTCGACATCCTGGTGACGCCCACCTCGGCGATCCTGCCGCCGCAGGCGGGCGCGGTGCTCGCGGCCCAGCATGCGACACCGGAGGCGCCGGTGCTCGACGTAGTGGCCAGCGTGTCGTTCACTGCCTTCGGCAACGTCACCGGCCTGCCGGCGGCGAGCTTGCCGCTGCACTGGACCGACGAGGGCGTGCCGGTGGGAGTCCAGCTGGTGGCGGGACCGTGGCAGGAGGCCAGCCTGATCAGCCTGGCGGCCCAGCTGGAGCAGGCGCTGTCCTGGTCAGAGCGCCGCCCGCCGATACTGGCCGCGGCTTAGCGCCGGCACCGCAGCCGCAGGCTGCGTCCCACAATCTGCAGGCAGGAGGCACCGGCTCGATCCCGGTTGGCTCCACTGGAGGAAGTGCCTGCGATGGCGTCCGATCCTGAAAAGGAGGAGGCGAGTAGTCTCGCGAGCCCCAGCTGTGGGGTCGTAGTGCACTTCGATCGCTCATCGGCCAGTCAATCGCGGAAGGGCGCGCGCATGATGAGGCGGTTTCCTGCGAGATAGCGCGTGTAGAAGCTGACCCGTGATCCTGGCACGCCTTGCGCCTGCGCGCTCATCATCTCGCAGCAGGCGCCCTTCCAGCCTTCGCGCGGGTAGCGCGCGACCACGGCCTGCACATCCTCTGGGTGCAGGTCTCCGTAGCGAAATCCGCTTTGGTCAAGCCGGGCGCCTGCGTAGAGCAGATAAGCCTCGGGACCGTACCGGCGGCCGACGTACAGATTGGCGTGCAGAGCGATCGCCTCGGCAGCCGTCTCGCACCTGCGCTCGTCCCATCCCGCGGCCGAGCCAACTTCTGCGACGCGCCGCGCCGCGGTGGCGGTGAGACAGCAGGGTCGTCCGTCCGCGGTGCGCTGCGGCTCTGCGAAGCCGATGTCGTGTAGCAGCGACGCGACGTACAACGCCTCCGCGTCGTAGCTGAGCCCGTCGCGGAGGCCTAGGAGAGCAGCCCACAGGTAGGTGCGAAAAGAGTGGTTGACGACCGCCGGCACCGCGGCACAGAGTCGCTCAGCCTCACGGCTGGCGGGAGAGTCGGGCAGCCTGAGGCTCCCTGCATCAAGGCGCGCTCGCTTCGAGCTCAGGTCGAACGTCCCCCGCACCGACGCGGGCGCACCGTGCAGGAGAAACAGGACGCCCTGGCCAAGCAGGCGGACATGGTCGCGTGGCCTCAGGATCCCGTCCGTCTCATGCAGCCAAGGTAACGTGCCGACAGTGCTCCGCCCGCTGGTCACGAGGAGCCCGGCGCCGGGCAAGCCTCTTGTGCCGGTGACCCTCGAGTCGGAAGCGCTCATGTCATTTTCTCTGCCCGAAGCACATCAGAGCATCATGCCTGCCGCAGCGGGCATGGACATCGGTGAGATCCACGGATCGGCCTTCCCGAGCAACTGCGCAGCTCCCTAGGCTGGTGCTGTCCTGTCCGGACCTCAAGTGGACGTGCCGCCCAGTAGGTTGGCGCCCATCGGGCATCGGGCACAAACCCGTTCTTGTGCCCAACAGTGCCGATGTCAGCACAAGTCGGGCCCTACGCCGCCGCCACAGCTCCTGCGATCCGATGGAGAAATCCCTGCTCAAGCCCGGCAAATGAGGGCGGGCGCGAGTTCGGGCCGGCGAGTTCGAGTGGTCATCGCATGCGTCAGATATGCGTAGAAGCCCGACGGCGCAAACGCGCTGGTTCTGGTACACAGACGGCATCGAGCGACAAAGACCAAAGGGGGCAGACGTGCGCAACGTGAGCACCGGCACCACGCGATGGGATGGCCGCAGGTCAGGCAGTGCTTGCAGACGTGGCGGGGTGGCTGGAGCGGTGGCTGCCGTCGTGCTTGCACTCGCGTTCGCAGCGCCAGCGTGGGCTTCGCCTACAGCGACCGCCACGCTTGCTCCCATCGGCACCGGGTCCTACTTGCTGACCCTGACGAACGTCAGCTCTGGACCGATCACTGGCTTTGTCGTGCCTGCGGGTGCAGAAGCCACGGCCACCGTCGTTCCCACTCCGGCGTGCAAGGTCGGCACGAACACCGCCCCCGTCGTGATCGAAGGCGCGGTCATTTGCAACGTCACCGTAGCGCCGGGGACGTCGACCCAGGTGTGTTACACCGGCCACGCGCCGGGCACACTGATCCCCAACGGCGAATCAGAAATGCAGGTGCTTCTGGTTGGCGCCGGTGCCGGCGGCATTCAACAGCTCATCGCAAACGTCAGCCTCTCGCCAGCCGTCGCCTCGTGCCCGCTTCCAGGTTTCAACGGGGGGTCCGGCAGCACGGTCGGCGGCTCAAAGTGCGTCGTGCCGCGCCTCAAGGGCAAGAAGCTCGTGGCGGCCAAGAAAGCGATCACGCAGGCTCATTGCGCGGTTGGAAAGGTCAAGAAGGCCAGCTCCAAGCATGTCAAGAAGGGGAGCGTGATCTCCCAGAGCCCGGCGGCTGGCAAGTCGCTGCCCAACGGCTCGAAGGTGAGCGTCGTCCTCAGCAAGGGGTGACCACCCGTCCGTCTGCTGGGCCTCGTCCCGGCGGCGGATAACACTCGATAGCCAGCAGCCCAGCCCAGCCCAGCCCAGCCCCGCCCAAGCAGCTCCACCTTGATCTGCAGCCAGGTTCGCGCGACCTGCCCCAAAGCCGGCCGCGGTCTTGAGACAGCTTCTTAAGGATGTGCGAGGCGTTCGAGCAGGTCGACCGGGCTCGGGCGCAGCGCGCTGGCAGCGACGGGAGCGAGCTCGGTGGCGGTGATCGCGTCGGGTGCGAGGCGGGCCAGCAGGATCTGGATCGCCGTTGCGGACTGCTCGGTGGTCAGCCGCAGCCGCAAGTTGGCGGCGCGCAGGCGCGTGGCGATTCGCCGGCCGATCGTGGCCTGATCGTGAAGGGCCCGTCGGAACTGTGCGGACAGGCGCTTCGCCGTGGCGGCCTGGAGCGCCATCGCGGAGCGGTCGCCGGCGGCCTGGGCGCCAGTGGCACGGCCGACCGTCGTCTGGAGCGCCTTGGCGACTGCTGCCGTGTGGCGGGCCGCCAGCACGAGTAGCGCGTCGTCAGCGCGCAGGGCTCTGCAGAAGCGCAGCAGGCGTCCGTGGTAGTGCGTGCACGATGGCAGCTTCGCCGCGCGGGCGGCGGCGGGGCGTGCGGCGGTGAGCGTGCCCTGGGCCTTGAGCGTCCTGGTCGACGTCATCCTCCCGCTACTAGTCACTTCCGTGTAGACGCGCTCGGTCCACGTGAAGGTCTGGTTGAGCTTGCTGAAGTCCCCAAGGCCGTCGCTGCTTTCGGACTTCAGCGAGTAGCTCCCGCTGTGCTGGGCGGTGTAGGTGCGGGTGGTGGCGGTCGCCGAGGCGGCAAAGGCGAGGAGCACCGTTGCGGCCAGCACCGCGATTGTCCGCCAGGATGATAGTCCTGCCCAGATAGCGCTCGCGGCGTACAGCAGCTCACAGGGCGACGTCATGAGCGGCGGAGCTCCTCAGGTGTTCCTCGAGTCGGAGCCTGCTAGGCGATACTGGTTCGGTGACCGATCGTAATGTGCTGAGTGGAGAGCTTGAGCCGTGTGGCATCGACCCCCTCACCGGCTTCTACCGCGACGGGTGCTGTCGCACCGGTCCGGAGGACCGGGGGAGCCACACGATTTGCGCAGTGGTCACGGCCGCGTTCCTCGAGCACCAGCGTCGTATCGGCAACGACCTGATCACTCCAATGCCTCAGTACCACTTCCCCGGGCTCGCGCCCGGTGACCGCTGGTGCGTGACCGCGGTGAACTGGCTGCGGGCGCACGAGGATGGCGCGGCCGCCTACGTGGTGCTGGCGTCCACCCATGAACGGGCGCTTGAGATCGTTTCTCTCGCCGCGCTCCAGGAGCACACCGTCGACGTCCCCCCGGATCCCGGAGCTCTTGCGGACTGAGCGCCAGGTCCCGGCTCCCGTGCGAGTGAGAAGCGTGAGGCTCACGTCGCTGGCGCGAGCTCGAGCCGCCAGAGCTCTACAGGTTCGGGGATTCCCTTCAGGCGTTCGGCGCCGGTGAATGCCCAGCGCGCGGACGGGCATGCGTCCTTGACGTTTGCCGCGGCGAGGATCGCGCCGGGCGGCGTCACATCGCAGATGCGGCTGGCGAGGTTCACGGGTTCGCCGAACCAGTCGCCGCCGCGGGCGAGCGCGACGCCGTGCGCGAGGCCGCCGCGCAGTCGCGGGAAGCCGGCGCCCTCGGCTTCGGCCGCCGTCAGGAGGGCGTCCGCTGCGGCGAGCAGCGCCCCGGGCTCCGGTGCGACAAGCATCGCGCCGTGGCCGAGGGTCTTCACGAGGGTCACCGGGGGCCGCTGGAGCGCGCTGTTCCTCGGCACGAGCGACTTCTGCACCGCCAACGCCCCAGTGGTCGCCCTCAACAACCTCGGTTTCCAGTGCTCGACCAGGCCGAGGTCCTGTAACTCGATCACGGCGCACGGGCTGACCGGCCATCAGGTCCGCATCAACAGCTACGTGCCCGGTTGCCCATACGGCAGACGCGTGGTCAGCATCTGGTTCGGGAGGGGGCGCACGAGCAGGCCGTTCCGCGTCGACTTGATCTCATGGGCGTGCGGCTACGAGATCGGCTCGCACACGCGAGCGTCGTGCGGCGCCGGGAAGAACGGCTTGATCGAGCTCGCGGTGCGGCGCCGCTAGGAGACGATCCTGCGGCGACGCGGTCATGGCTCAGCCGTCGTTTGACGGGCCGCAGCGCGGCGCTCCGCGCATGCGATCCGTCCGGCCGCGCGTTGCTTCGGTGTATGTTTGCGCCTACCGAACGCGAGGAGGCTCGCCATGTATGTACGTGTCGTGAGGTTCACCGACGTGAGCGCCGAGCGGATGGAGGGGCTGCTAGCCCGCATGAAGGAGTCCGACGGGCCACCGCCTGGCGTGCCCTCCACAGGCCTGACGATGCTCGTTGACGAGGCGCAGGGCACAGCCGTGGTCCTCCAGCACTTCGCAACGGCGGAGGACATGGACGCAGGCGCGAAGGTGATGGCCGCGATGGACGCCTCCGAGACACCGGGCGCCCGCGCCTCCGTGGACATGTGTGAGCTGAAGCTCGAGCTCCAGGCCTGACGCGCCCCCGGCGCGCGGCGTAGCGGTTGGAGGACCTGGCTCACGCCGACCAGCCGCTAGTCGCCCTGGATCAGGAGCGTGCACGTAGTCCGGCGCTAACAGGCCGAACCGCACAGGACGGATTCGCCGCTGGGTTAGACCGGAATTCGCAGGGTCCCGAATCGATCGAGATGATCGACATGGCCCATCCATTGCAGGCTGGCGAAGCACCGAGCAGCAGGGGCTCAGTCTCAAAGGGACTCGAACCACGTTTGCCCTGGGAATCGACAGAGCAGAGCCAACCCGCGTTCGGGTCTTGCTCGGCATTGTGGCTCTGCCAAGCCACAAATGAACGCCAATGCCCCGTGCGGGACTCGAACCCGCCCCACCGGATTAAAAGTCCGGCGCTCTAC
>DAINPC010000052.1:0-11540 GCA_036743695.1 Solirubrobacteraceae bacterium
GGCCACCACCTGAGAGGCGTAGCCGCCGAACTGGGTGCCGGCGAACACGCGCTGCCCGGGGCTGAGTGGTGGATGGGCATCCGATACCCCCTCGCCCAGCTCGAGCACGGTGCCCGCGACCTCGTAGCCGACGACGCACGGCGTTTTCGGCGCATCGGCGTACAGCCCCATGCGCGCCATCACGTCCGCGAAGTTGATCCCCGCGGCGGCGACCTGTATCCGCACCTCGCCGGGCCCGAGCTCGGGGTCGGGCTGCTCCTGCACCTGCAATACGCCGGGGCCGCCGTGCTTGGTTATCACCACCGCCCTCATCCGAGGGGGAGCCTAACCGATCAGCCCAGGTCCACGGACCAGCCGTTGACGAACCCGTCGGAGGCGACGATCTCCGCCACCACGGCGTCGGGCACCTGGGCGTCGGTCGTCACGACCATCGCCGCCAGGCGCTGGCCGATCTTCGATTGCCCCTCGCCCTCACCGCCCCCGTCGGGCGTGTGGCCGACGGCGGCCGAGGAGATGTTGATGCCGTGGGTGCCGAAGATCGTGCCCACGCGGCCGATCATGCCGGGCAGGTCCTCGTAGCGGAACACGGTCACATACCGCTCCAGCTCGATCGTCAGGCGTCTGCCCTGCACCTCGACCAGGTGTGGGACCTGGTTGGGCCCGATGCCCGTGCCCGCCACCGCCACGCGCTCGCCTCCCGCGATCACGGTCACTCGGATCAGCTCGTTGAAGTCCTGCGCCTCCGATACGGCCTTCTCCTCGAACACGATCCCCCGCTGGTGGGCCATGGTCGGTGCGTTGACCAGGTTGACCTGCTCCTCCGTGCGGCCCTGCAGCGCACCGACGATCACCGCCAGTCCCAGCAGGCGCGTGTCGAAGTCCGCTATCCGCCCCAGGAAGGCCGCCTCGATGCGCTCCACCGAGCTGCCCTCCGCCAGCGCCATGGCCAGACGGCCGAGGTGCGTTGCCAGTGGCAGGAACGGGCCGAGCGTCTCCATGTCCTCCGCGCCGATCGCCGGGATGTTCACCGCCGTCGACACCACGCCGCCGGTCAGCGCCGCCACCACCTGCTCGGCGCTCTGATAGCCCGCGCGGTCGGTCGCCTCCGCGGTGGAGGCCCCCAGGTGCGGGGTGACGACCACGTTGGGGTAGCCGAACAGCGGGTGCTCGGTGATCGGCTCGCTCGGGAACACGTCCAGCGCCGCGCCCGCCAGCTTGCCCGAGTCCAGCGCGTCCTTCAGCGCCGCTTCGTCGATCAGCCCGCCGCGGGCCACGTTCAGCACGCGCGCGCCGTCGCGCATCTTGGCGAACGCCTCCGCGCCGAGGAACCCTTCGGTCTCCGGCGTCTTGGGCAGGTGCACGGTGATGAAGTCCGCCTGCGCATAGATGTCATCCGGGCTGTCAGCCTTCTCCACGCCGAGGTCGCGGTAGCGCTCGGCGCTGACGAACGGGTCGAACGCGAGCACGCGCATGCCGAAGCCGCGGGCGCGATGGGCCACCAACTGCCCGATGCGACCGAAGCCGAGGATGCCGAGAGTCTTCTCGTAGAGCTCGACGCCGGAGAACTTCGAGCGCTCCCACCTCCCGGCGATCAGCGAGGCGTAGGCCTGCGGGATGTTGCGCGCCAGCGCCAGCAGCAGCGCCATCGTGTGCTCGGCCGCCGTCACCACGTTTGACTCCGGCGCGTTGGCCACCACGATCCCGCGCTTGGTGGCCGCCTCGACGTCCACGTTGTCGACCCCCACCCCGGCGCGCCCGATCGCGCGCAGCCGAGTCGCCTGCCCGATCAGCTCCGCCGTCAGCTTGGTCGCCGAGCGGATCACGATCCCGTCGTACTCGCCGATGCGCTCAGCCAGCTCCTGATCGCTCCAATCGATGCCCAGATCGACGTCGAAGTGCTCGCGCAGCAGCGCGACCCCCGAGTCGCCGATCTTCTCCTTGACCAGGACCTTTGCGCGCGCCGCGCCCGTGGCGTCCGCCGTCGAGGCGCTCATCGGCCGAGCCTCTCCACGACCCAGTCGATGCAGGCCGTCAGTGCCTGCACGTCCGCTGTCTCGATCGCCGGGAACATGCCGATCCGCAGCTGGTTGCGCCCCAGCTTGCGGTAGGGCTCCACGTCCACGATGCCATTGGCCCGCAGCGTCGACGCGACGGCCGCCGCGTCCACCGCGTCCTCGAAGTCGATCGTGCCCACCACCAGCGAGCGCTTGGCCGGGTCGGCCACGAACGGCGTCGTGTAGCCCGTCCGCTCCGCCCACCCGTAGAGGTGCTCCGAGGAGGCCCGCGTGCGCGACACGCACCAGTCCAGGCCGCCGCCGTCGAGCATCCAGCGGAGCTGGTCTGCCAGCAGGAACAGCGTGGCCACCGCCGGCGTGTTGTAGGTCTGGTCCTTGAGCGAGCTCTCGAGCGCCGTGTTGAGCGACAGGAACTCCGGGATCCAGCGCTCGCCGGCGTGCAGCTCGGCGATCCGCTGCCGGGCGGCGGGGCTCAGCAGCGCCACCCACAGCCCGCCGTCGCCCGCGAAGCTCTTCTGCGGCGCGAAGTAGTACGCATCGGCCTGCGAGACGTCCACCGGCAGCCCGCCCGCGCCCGAGGTCGCGTCGATCACCGCGAGCGCGCCGTCCGCACCGGAGGGCCGCACGATCGGGGTCATCACGCCGGTCGAGGTCTCGTTGTGCGCCCACGCCAGCACGTCCGTGCCGCCCTCGGCGGCGGCCGGGCCGACGAGCGCGGGATCGGGCGCGTCGCCGACCTCGGCTGAGATCACGATCGGGTCCTCCAGGAAGGGCGCCCCGGCGGTGACCGTGGCGAACTTCTGCGAGAACTCCCCGAACGCCAGGTGCAGCGAGCGGCGCCGCACCAGCCCGAGGGCCGCCGCGTCCCAGAAGGCCGTGGTGCCGCCGTTGCCCAGCGCCACCTCGTAGCCGGCGGGGATCGAGAACAGCTCGCCCAGGCCCGCGCGGATCTCGCCCACGAGCGCCTTGACGGGCTTCTGGCGGTGGGAGGTGCCCATCAACGCTCCGCCGTCCTTCGCCAGGCGCGCCAGCGCCTCGGGGCGCACCTTCGAGGGGCCGCAGCCGAAGCGCCCGTCCGCGGGCTTCAGCTCCGCTGGGATCAGCAGTGGCGTTTGCGCTGTCGGTGGGCTCGTGCTCATGTGGGCTCCTCGCTCGGTCGAACCGGAGGGATGGTCGAAGTCTGAGGGTGCCCAGGCGCGCGGCGGTGCCGAGTCGTCACTTCCCGGTGGTGAGCTCCACCCGAGCGCCAGTCGCGACGACGAACGCGAGTCTAGCGGACGCCGCCCGGGGCCGACAGGATCGCGCGGGCTCCTCTCCCGCCGCTCGCCGCGTCCTCCCCGTCCGCCGCCGGATCAGCCACTCCACAGCACCTCACGGTCCAGGACAGTCGCCGTCCAGCCGGCCGGCAGGCGCCCCGCCCCCACGCCCGGCGGAAGCTCCGGGGCGAGCAGGCAGAACTCCGGCGCCGGACCGAGCACCAGCTGGCGGCGCCACAGGCTCGCGTGGCCCGGATCCATGCCGTCGCCCAGCAGCTCCCCCAGCGCCCGGCGCTCGGAGCCCGGCGGGCGGGCGATCCAGATCGACAGCGACGCGTCGCGCAGCGCCCGCGCGCAAGGCTCGCCCTCGATCAGCCCGTACAGGCCGCCGGCGCCGGTCCCGAAGCGACGTGCAACGGCATCGTGCGCCGTGCTGTGCCCGCGACCGACCGCCGCCTCGTTGAGCACACCCAGCGCCGCGAAGTCCTCCAGCAGGTACCAGTCCTCGTAGGCCTGCGTTGGCCCGGACGCCGGCGGCAGCCAGGGCAGCTCGGCCACCCGGAACACGGCCGAGGCGCGGGTGCCCACCGGCATGGAGCGCGCCAGCGAGCGGTGAAACGCGCTCAGCGCCTGCTCGTACGCCTCGAGCTCGCTCGGATCGCTGGGCCGGTGCCAGAAGACGTAGGCGAGCACCGCGCGCCGTCCGCCTAGAACGCGGGCTTGATCCAGTCCATGTGCGAGCGCAGATCGGCGCCCACGTGCTCGACCTGGCTGTCCGCCTGCTCGGCGCGCATGCGCTTGAAGCTCTCCTGCCCGGCGCGGTTCTCGGCGATCCACTCGCGCGCGAAGTCGCCCGACTGGATCTCCTGGAGGATCTTGCGCATGCTCGCGCGCGTCTCCTGCGTGATCACGCGCTTGCCGCGCGTGTAGTCGCCGTACTCCGCCGTGTTGGAGATCGAGTAGCGCATCCCCGCCAGGCCCTTCTCGTGCATCAGATCGACGATCAGCTTGAGCTCGTGCAGGCACTCGAAGTAGGCCATCTCGGGGTCATAGCCCGCCTCCACCAGCGTCTCGAAGCCGGCCTGCACGAGCTCCGAGGCGCCGCCGCAGAGGACGGCCTGCTCGCCGAACAGGTCCGTCTCGGTCTCGTCCTTGAAGCTCGTCTCGATCACGCCGCCGCGGGTGCAGCCGATGCCCTTGGCGTAGGCCAGCGCGAGCGCGCGCGCGTTGTGAGTGGCGTCCTGCTCGATCGCGATCAGCCCGGGAACGCCGCTGCCTTCGGTGAACTGGCGGCGCACGAGGTGCCCGGGGCCCTTGGGCGCGACCATCGCCACGTCCACGCCCGGTGGCGGCGCGATCTCCTTGTAGTGGATCGAGAAGCCGTGGGCGAACAGCAGCATGTTGCCCTCGGCGATGCCGTCGCTGATCTCCGACTCCCATACCTGGCGGTGAAGCTCGTCGGGCAGCAGGATCATCACCAGATCGCCGCGGCTGGCCGCCTCCACCACCGAGAGCACCTCCAGGCCCTGCTCGCGGGCCTGGGCCACCGACGCGGAGTCCTCGCGCAGGCCGACCACCACTTTGACGCCGGAGTCCTTCAGGTTGAGGGCGTGGGCGTGGCCCTGGGAGCCGTAGCCGATGATGGCGACGGTCTTGCCGTCGAGGAGCGTGAGGTCAGCGTCGTCGTCGTAGATCATGGCCGCAGGCTATCCCAACTCTCACGCGCTCGCGCGGGCCACCAGGGTGCGCGCCGGTATCTCGATCGCGCCCGCCGGCGTGGTGTAGGGCGAGAAGCGCTCCGCCAGCGACGCCGCGATCCCGGCGATCTCGTCCTGCGGGCGCGAGAGCACCGCGTCGTGGAAGTTGCGCGAGAGGTCCAGGGTCGTGTCCCACAGATCCTCGAAGCTCGCGTGGCGGCGCGTCAGGTCGATCGCCTCGATCTGTATCTCCGCGAAGCCCGCCCCCTCCAGCAGCTGGGCCAGGCGTGTCTCGCTGGCCAGCGTGAACGGCCCCGGCGCCTGCACGCCCTCCCCCGGGCGCCCCGCCAGTCCGCGCTCGATCAGCTCCTGCGCGGGCGCCAGCGCCCACGGGTTGCGCTCGATCGCATCCCATACCGCCAGCGCCACCCGCCCGCCGGGACGCAGCACGCGCCGGGTCTCAGACAGCGCCGTGGCGGGGTCGGCCATCAGCATGTAGCCCCACCGGCACAGGACCGCATCCACGCTCGCCAGCGGCAGGTCGATCCATTCGGCGTTCAGGACCTGGAGCTCCACGTTCGCCAGGCCCAGCGCGATCGCGCGCTCGCGGGCGCCCGCGAGCATCGCCTCCGCCTGGTCTGAGACCACCACCCCGCCCGTCGGCGCCACCAGCTCCGCCGCCAGCATCGCGGTTTCGCCCAGGCCGGCCGCGAGCTCCAGCACGCGCTGGCCGGGCTGCGGGGAGATCGCGTCCAGCATCCAGTGCGACACCGGTGCGGCGAAGGCTCGCAGCAGCTCCTGGCGGCGCACCCAGCCGGACGCCGCCTCTTCCCAGCTCTCGAGGCTCGACTGGCGGTGGGCGTTGGCGTCGAAGCTCACGCCAGCTCCCTGCGCAGCAGCTTGCCCGAGCGCGTGCGCGGCAGCGGCTCGTCGGTGATGAGCAGATGCTTGGGGACCTTGAAGGGCGCCAGGGCTCCGGCGCAGTGCGCGCGCAGCTCCTCCGCCTCCAGCTCGATGCCCGGGCGGGCGACCACGATCGCCGTCACCGCCTCCCCCCACCGCGGGTCGGGGCGTCCCAGCACCGCCGCCTCCCGTATGCCCGGGTGCGCCTCCAGCACCGCCTCCACCTCGGCCGGGGCCACGTTCTCGCCGCCGCTGACGATCGTGTCGGCCTTGCGCCCGGTCACCCGCAGGCGCCCGCGCGCGTCCAGGCTGCCGAGATCGCCCGTGCGCAGCCAGCCGTCGGGCGCGGCGGCCGCGGGTGCCACGGTCGGGCCGCGCACGAGGATCTCATCGTCCGGTGCGATGCGCACGCGCGTGCAGAACAGTGGCGGGCCCGCGCTCGCACGGTCAGGGTCGATCTCCGCGACCGGCGTGGTGGTGACCTGCGAGCAGCTCTCCGTCAGCCCGTACGTGAGGCTGACCGGCACGCCGGCCGCCAGCGCCCGCTCCACCAGCGCCGGTGCGACGTGGCCGCCGCCGGTCAGCGCGCAGCGCAGCGCCGGCGGGCGCGCCAGGCCCGCGTCGAGCAGCCGCGTGAGCGTTCTCGCCACCAGGCTCACCAGCGTCACCTGCTCGCGGTCGAGCGCGTCCAGCACGCGGTCCACCTCGAAGCGCTCGTGCACGATCGCGGTGGTCGCGCCGATCGTCGAGCGCAGCAGGATCGACAGCCCGCCCACATGCGAGACCGGCAGCGCGCACAGCCAGCGCTCGCACGGGTCCGCGCCCAGCGCCACCGCCGAGCCGAGCGCGCTCCACAGCAGGTTGCCGTAGGTCAGCTCCACCGGCCGCGGCGAGGCGGTGGTGCCCGAGGTGTGGATCACGACCGCCGTGGCGTCCAGGTCGTGGGTGCTGAGCGCGCCGGCAGCCGCGGGGGCGCCGGCTCCGCGACCCTCTCCGAGCGGCTCCTCGACGAGGATCTCGCAGCCGGTGCAGATCAGCTCGCGCTCGGCGCGCGCGAGGCGAAGGTCCACGGGAACCGCCACGGCCCCCAGCAGCAGGCAGGCGTGCAGCGCCTCGGCGAGCTCCAGGCCGCCGGGCAGGGCGATCGCCACGCGCGTCCCCGCAACGGCTCCGCGCTCGCGCAGGCGCTCGGCGCCCGCACGCGCGGCTGCGTGCAGCTGGGCGTATGAGCAGCTTCCCCGCGGCGTCCGCAGCGCCGTCTGCTCGGGCCGCTGCGCGGCCGCTCGTGTCAGCCATCCCTCGACCACCATGCGCCACAGGCTAGCCTTCGCGCCGTGAGCATCTCCTGGATCCCCTCCCCAGCGCCCGCCGGCAGCGCGTTCACGGACATTCGCTATGAGAAGTCCGGCGGCCCGGACGCGGGGATCGCAAAGATCACGATCGCTCGTCCCGAGGTCCGCAACGCGTTTCGCCCGCGCACGATCGTCGAGATCTCCCGGGCGCTGGAGGACGCGCGCGAGGACACGGAGGTCGGGGTGATCGTGCTGACCGGCGAGGGCCCCGACGCGTTCTGCTCGGGCGGCGACCAGCGTGTGCGCGGCGACTCCGGCTACCTGGACGACGACGCCGCCGGAAGGGCGGGCGTGGGGCGCTTCCACGTCACCGACCTGCACGTTCAGATCCGCCGTATGCCCAAGCCCGTGGTGGCGATGGTCGCCGGCTATGCCATCGGCGGCGGGCACGTCCTGCACCTGGTCTGCGACCTGACGATCGCCGCCGACAACGCGCGCTTCGGCCAGGTCGGCCCCAAGGTCGGCTCCTTCGACGGCGGCTTCGGCGCCGGGCTGCTGGCCAATCTCGTGGGCCCCAAGAAGGCCAAGGAGATCTGGTTCCTGTGCAGGCAGTATTCCGCCGAGGAGGCGCGCGAGATGGGGATGGTCAACACCGTCGTGCCGCTGGAGCGCCTGGAGCGGGAGACCGTCGCCTGGTGCCGCGAGATGCTCGCGCTCTCGCCCTTCTCGCTGCGGCTGCTGAAGGCGAGCTTCAACGCCGCCGAGGACGGCCTGTCGGGGATCCAGCAGCTCGCCCACGACGCCAACCTGCTGTTCTACGGCAGCGAGGAGGCCCAGGAGGGCCGCGACGCGTACCGAGAGAAGCGCCCGCCGGACTTCTCGCGCTTCCCCAAGCGGGCCTAGAGGTGGGCGCGGTGCGCATCTGGGTGATGGCGGCCCGCGTGCGCACGCTGCCGGCCGCGGTGGCGCCCGTGCTGGTGGGCACCTCGCTGGCGCTCGGGGCCGGGCACTTCCACCCGCTGGCGTTCATCGCCGCGCTGCTCGGCGCGGTCTTCATCCAGGTGGGCACCAACCTGTCAAACGACTACTCCGACGCGCGCCGCGGCGCCGACACCGAGGACCGGCTGGGACCGGTGCGGGTCACCGCCGGCGGCCTGGTTCCTCCCCGCCAGGTGCTGCTCGCCACCTACGTCACCTTCGGTCTGGCCGTGGCCTGCGGCGCCTACCTGGTGGCCGTGGCCGGACCGGAGCTGCTGGCCGTGGGCGCCGCCTCGATCCTCGCCGGGGTGCTCTACACCGGTGGCCCCAGGCCGTACGGCTATGAGGGATTGGGAGAGGTGTTCGTGTTCCTGTTCTTCGGCGTGGTGGCCGTCGCGGGCTCCTACTTCGTACAGGTGCAGGCGCTGCCCTGGCAGGCGTTCGTGTGCGCCGTGCCCGTCGGCCTGCTGGCCAGCGCGATCCTGGTCGTCAACAACGTCCGCGACCTGGAGACCGACCGGCGCGCCGGCAAGCGCACCCTGGCCGTGCGCCTCGGCCGGGCGCGCACGCGCACGCTGTATGCGGCCATGGTCGCGGGCGCGTTCGTGGCCGCGCCGCTGCCGTGGGCGCTCGGGTCGATGAGCGCCTGGCTGCTGTTGCCCTGGGCCGTGCTGCCGCTGGCGCTGCGCCTGGTGGGGGTGGTGCGCTCGCGCACCGACGGACCCGCGCTCAACGGCGCGCTCGCCGGCACGGGCGCCCTGCAGCTCCTGTTCTGCCTGCTCTACGCCGCCGGGATCCTCGCGGGCGGCGGCGTCGGCACGTGAAGCTCGATCTCCAGCGGCGGACCCTCCGGCTCCTCACGCCGCTGGAGACCTCCTACGGGCGGGTCGCGGAGCGGGAGGTCGTGATCGTCGAGCTCGACGACGGCGACGGGCCGCCCGGCTACGGCGAAGCCGCGCCGCTCGAGCCCTACGACGGCGTGAGCTCCGAGCGCGTGTGGCGGGCGCTTGAGTCCTACGCCCCCGTGCTGCGCGCCTCCGAGGGCCGCAACGGGGCGCAGCTGCTCGAAGCGTGCCGCGCGGTGGAGGATCTGCCCGCGGCGCTCGCCGCCATCGACCTCGCGCTGTGGGACCGCGCCGGGCGCCGCGCCGGGCGGCCGGTGGCCGCGCTGCTGAGCGACCGCCCGGCCGCACAGGTGCCGGTCAACGCCACGCTCTCCGCGCTCGACCGCGCGGGCGTCGCCGGGCAGGCCGCGCGGGCCGTCCAGGATGGCTACGGCTGCCTGAAGGTCAAGGTGGGAATCGGCGACGACGCCGGGCGGGTGGCCGCCGCGCGCGCCGCCGCCGGCCCGCGGGTGGCGCTGCGCCTGGACGCCAACGGCGCGTGGAGCGTCGAGGAGGCCGTCAGCGCGATCGACGCCCTGTCGCCCGCCGGCCTGGAGCTGGTGGAGGAGCCCACCCACGGCCTGCAGGGCGTGCGGGCGGTGCGCGAGCGCGTGGCCGTGCGAGTGTCGATCGACGAGACCGCCGCCGAGAGCGGGGCCCTCGGGGCCGGCGTGGCCGACGCCGTGTGCCTGAAGATCTCGCGCTGCGGCGGCATCGCCGCCCTGGTGGCCGCCGCCACGCTCGTGCGCCTGACCGGCGCCGAGGCCTACGTGGCCTCCACGCTCGACGGTCCGCTGGGCATCGCCGCCGCGCTGCATGCCGCCGCGGCGCTGGCCTCGCGCGGCCCGATGCCCCACTGCGGGCTGGCGACGCTCGCGATGTTCGAGGGAATCGAGAACCCGCTGCCGGCGCGCGAAGGCGCTATCGCGGTCCCCCAGACCCCGGGCCTCGGGGTCGAGCCCCTCTAGCGCAAGGTGCGCGGCGTCTCGAGCTCGCCGGCGGGCCTCACCGCTCGGTCAACGGCATGCGGCCCTCCTCAGGTGACGAAGAGCGTGCGCACCGCGTACGCGGTGACTTGTGGGTCGGCCGTGAGGATGGGTACGTCCAGCAGGCCGGCCTGCGCGACGAGCAGGCGGTCGAACGGGTCGCGATGCAGCCACGGGAGCGCCGCGACGGCGAGCGCATGGGTGTGCTCGATTGCGAGCGCCTCTGCGCCGATCGCGCGCAGTCGCTCGGGGACGTAACGCTCGGCTGGCTCAGGAAGTGGGAGCCGTCCCAGCCCGTGCTTGATGGCGATCTCCCACGAGCTGACCGCCGAGACCAGCAGCGCGTTGCGACGGTCCTCCACGATCGACAGGTGCTCGCCGAGCCGCTCGGGCTCGGTCTGCAGCCACAGGAAGATATGCGTGTCGAGGAGGACCCTCACCGCTCGAACGCGTCGAGCAGCTCGTCGGGGAGCGGCGCGTCGAAGTCGTCGGGCACGACAAATCGCCCGCGGTCCATCCCCAGGCGACGAGCGGACGATCGACGCACGGGCACCAGACTCGCGACCTCCTCGCCTCGCCGCGTGATCACGACCTCCTCGCCGGCCGCCACATCCTCCAGCAGTCGGGACAGATGGGTCTTTGCCTCATGCACTCCAACAGACTTAGTCATGGACTTAGTCTAGCACGCTGGCAATCGCTGTCGGATTCTCCAGCGCCAGACTGTGGCCCCCGGGTATGATGGCCATCTCCGCATCGGGCAGAAGGCCAGCCATCCGCCGGCCAAGCGCTCGAAACCTCGCGTCGCGGCCGCCGACCACCACGGTGACGGGCATCGTCAGCTCGTGCAGTCTGCCCCACAGCGGCTCCATCTCCCCCGTGCCGATTCCCCGCATCGCCGCCGCCAGCGCCTCGGGCCGGTTACGACGTTGGTCGGCGCGGGCCAGCTCCCCGACGTGAGGCGGATCGTCGGCGAACAGCGGCTGGGTGCGCCAGCGCTCGATGAACTCCTCGAACGGGACTCGTTCCAGCTCGTCGGCGAGTCGGTGGTCGGATCGCCGACGCTCGGCGCGCTCGGCGGAGTCCTCGATCCCGGGTGAGCACGAGACGAGCACCAGCTGGGTCACCCGCTCGGGCGTCGCGAGGGCGATGTTCAGGGCCACTCGCCCGCCGAGCGAGTACCCGCACAGGATGAAGCGCGCAGGCGAGCGCTCCAGCACGTGCTGGACGCAGCCCGCGAAGGTGATCGGTCCCTCCCACTCCGCGGCCTGGCCGTGCCCCGGGAGGTCGAGGGCCAGCGGCAGGTAGCGTTCAGGGTCGAGCGCCGCCGCCACGCCGTCCCACGCGCGGCGGGTGCCGCTGAAGCCATGCAGCAGGACGACGCTCTCCGGCACCGGATCATCCTATGACCCCCACCACCGACACCTACACGCTGCTGAGGGCATTCGTGGACGAGCTGGTGCGCTGCGGGATGCGCGCGGCGTGCACCTCGCCGGGCTCGCGCTCGGCGCCGCTGGTGCTGTCGCTGGCGC
>DAINPC010000053.1:0-2335 GCA_036743695.1 Solirubrobacteraceae bacterium
CGGGAATGATTTTCACGGCATCCGCCTGGAGGTCCTGCCCTTTTTTTGTTGCACGCTTCTTCCGGGGCATTCTTTATCCTTTCCAATCAGGGATGGGCAGCTACGCAAGTTGCACGCCTTGTTGTCAGTGAGGCAGCGGAATGGTCCGCATTTCCTGGGCGCTGTGGCAGGCGGCGTCCACTATCTGCTGGCCGATGCGGGCGATCAGGTTGACGGTGGTGCGGCGTCGGCGCACGAGGCGCCGCAGGATGCGCGGCCCGTTCTGGGCCTCGTCGAGGATGCCCGCGTAGGCGCCGGCGGCGAGCAGCGCTCCAGCGAGGCGCCCGCCGCGCAGGACGAGCGCGGCGCCGGCGATGCCGAGCAGCCCGAGGCCGGTGGCGGTCGGAGGGAAGGTGCCCCAGGAGGGCTCGTCCTCCAGCGCGACCTCGACCCCGGCGACGGACCCAAGCCGCGCGGCCAGCCAGTCGGCGGCCTGGCGCTCTCCGGGCGAGCAGGGCGTGCGGTCGATCGGGGCGAGCGTCTCCACGACCTCGTGCAGGATGTCCCCTAGGGCACCCTCGTCAAGCTCGGACTCCAGGTCGCTCACAGGAACCATTGTCCCTCACCGCGGTAGGTGGGCACCTCGCCCGCCCAGCTGCGCCATCCGGCGGGGCTCCCGTGCGGATCGCTAGGCTCGCTCATCTGATGATCGAGCCCGAGCCTACTCCGAGCCCGGCCGTTCGCGCCTCGCGCGCGCGCTCGCTGCCGACGCCGGGCGCGAGGCGGGCGACGGTCATCGGCGCGGGGTCCTTCGGGACGGCGCTGGCGGTGCTGCTGGCGCGCGGCGGGCTGCGCACGACGCTGCAGACGCGCACCCCCGGGCAGGCCGCGCTGATCGATCAGGCGCGCGAGAACCGCAGGTACCTGCCGGGCGTGGAGCTGCCGGCGGCGCTGCGGATCGAGGCCTCCTCCGCGGGAGTGGCGCGCGCGGACTGGGTGTTTCTGGCGGTGCCCTCGCGCGGGCTGGGCGAGGTGATCGACTCGCTGGGAGCGAGCGGGCTGGGCCGGCGCACGGCGGTGGTGTCCGTGGCCAAGGGGCTCGTCCCGCCCGAGGGGCTGCCCCCGACGACGGTCCTTAGCGCGCGGTTCGGGCCCGACCGGGTGGCGTGCCTGGGCGGACCGGCTCATGCGCAGGAGATGGTGCACGCGGGTGCCGCCCTGGTGGCCGCCTCCAGCGAGGAGGAGCTGGCCCGATCGCTGGCGCAGGTGTTCACGCGCGCGGGCGTGGTCTGCGAGCAGTCCGACGATCCGGTCGGCGTGGAGTTGGCGGGTGCTGCCAAGAACGCGGCGGCGCTCGCGGCGGGCGCGACGGAGGCGCAGGGGCTGAACGCGGCGGGCGCGGCCGCGGGGCACATCTTCGCCGAGGTCTGGCGCTACGCCGAGGGGCTGGGCGCGCGGCCGGAGTCGATGATCGGCCTGGCGGGCGCGGGCGACCTCCTCGCCACGGCCCTGGCGCGCGAGAGCCGCAACCGGCGTGCGGGCGAACTGCTGGCGGCGGGCGTGCCCGCGGCCGAGATCCCGGAGCGCATCGGCCAGGCGGTGGAGGCGCTCGAGTCGGTGCCGCTGCTGGCGCGCGCGTTGGAGGAGGCGGGCGTGGGCGCCCCGGTCACGGGCGCTCTGGGACGCCTGATCTCGGGCGAGCTCCCGCTGGACGACTGGGTCGCGCTGGTGCGCGCCACGGTGCCGCCGCCGGCGCTGTGGCGCAGGCGCCCCAGGCCGGGCTTCTGGCAACGCGCCTGGCGGCGCCTCGGCGGAGGCGCCGGAGGCTGAGCAGCCGTCTCAGGCGGCCTCGTCTCGGCGAGGCTCGTCCGGCTCGCGCTGTTCGAGCGTCCTCGCCGCCCGCCAGGAGACCGAGCGGAACGGCTTCGACCACCAGACTCCGAAGGCGAGCAGGGCGGCGAGGACCACGCCGCCGGTGACCGATAGGACGAGCGTTCCCTGCATTTCGGAGAGCGCCAGCATCGATCCCCCTCTCCCCGGCCCAGTGCCACGCCGATCTCCCCGGCGGCCGGTCGTTGATGATGTCTGAGCGCGCGAGTATGACGGCCACAGGACGCCCGTCGTCGCGGCCGACTACTGATTTGTCCTCCGGAGCAGGCGTTGCTACGCGCTGGCGACGTACAGCGGGCCCCGCTAGGCGCCGTCGGCGCTCATCAGCGTGCTGAGAACGGCCTCATAGACGCCGGGCCCGTTGCCTGCCTCGGTCACGCGCACGTTGTCGTGGGCGGCCATCGCCGCGCGCATCGAGGGATCGTGCGCGACGGCGTTTGCGACCAGCCAGAAGGCGGCGACCTGC
>DAINPC010000053.1:2435-11455 GCA_036743695.1 Solirubrobacteraceae bacterium
CAGCCTGTCCACCTCCAACGCCTCGACGAGGCCGCGGAAGAGGTGGGAGACCTCCCGTTGGAGATGCCACGGCTCGTGGTACTCCAACCGCCCGCTGTAGTGCTCCAGCAGCAGCGCCGGGGCGCCTGAGCGCTCGATCTGCTCGGCGATGGACAGCTCGCCGGGCAGCAGCTCGCCGGTCAGCCAGTGCTCCTCCCCGTCCAGGACCACACAGGCCCCGGCCTCGAAGATGAAGGAGCCCTGGCCGAGCAGCCGCGCGTCCTCGAACACCTGCGCGCGACGGCGGCCGGACATCAGCACGACCTCGACGTCCGCGCGCAGGCACGCCTGCACGGCGCGCACTCCGTCGATGCTGACCGCACCCTCCCCGTCGTGCAGCAGCGACGCGCGGCGGCCGAGCAGCGTGCCGTCGAGGTCGAGGTACAGGCAGCGCATGCGCCCGGGGGCGCTCATGCGACCCTCACGCTCTCGAGCGGTGGGCGCTCGCGGGCTCCCTCGCCACCCCCCCGCAGGCGCCCGTCCTGCTCTAGGCGGCGGGCGATCGCGGAGAGCACCTTCCGCGCCGTGGGCGAGTCCGCCCGGTGGCGGCTGCGGCGCTCGCCCAGGTCCACCTGGGCGATGGCCTGCAGCCCGAGCTTGCGCCAGACGTCGATCAGCATGGCGATCTCCAGCTCCTCGCCGCTGGCGAACGGCAGGCGCTCCAGCAGCTCGCGCCGAGCGGCGAGCTCCCCGGCGAGCGGCTCTCGCACGCCGGCCAGCTCGGGATAGAACAGCGCGAGCGCGGGGCGCGCCATCAGGTGGTTGACGCGCCCGTCCTCATCCGCATCCGTCGCGCGGCGCTGCTGCTGGCAGGAGCTGGTGTAGAACGCCTTCACGAACGACACGTCGCGCTCGCACACCAGCGGCCCGAGCAGCCCTCCTAGGCGGTGCGCGACGGGACCCTCGGCCTGGGGGTCCAGGAAGCACACCAGCTCGCCGCCGAGCGCGGAGAGCGCTCGCCACATGGCATCGCCCCTGCCCAGCACCCGCCCGTGGGAGGCCATCAGCTCGGCCTCCTGCCATACCACCGCCCCGGCGCTCTCGGCGATCGCGGCCGTGCCGTCGGCGGAGGCGCCGGCCACCACCACGACCTCATCGATCATTCCGCGGTCGCGCAGCTCGATCAGCTCGATGACGATCGCGCCGAGCGTCTGTGAGCACTCGCGCGCGGGCAGGCACACGGACACGCTGTGCTCGCGCTCGGCCGCGATCCGCTCGGCGGGATAAGGCGAATGATGGAAGGAGCGGGCTTGCGCCCAGCGCTCGGCGGCGGTGGCGGCCATCGCCTCTACTATCTCAAGTCCTTGGCCCTCGACCGCAGAACCGAGCCGTGGAGCGCCCTGCTGGACGCGGGCCTGGAGGACGGGCGGCTCGTGCGCGAGGCGCGGGAAGGGCCCGGCGAGGCCCGGCTCGTGCCGGCACCACCGGAGCTTCACCCCGAGCTGGCGGCTGCGCTCGCGCGACTCGGCCTGGAGCGCCTCTACTCCCATCAGGCCGAAGCCGTTCACGCCGCCTGGGCGGGCCCGACGATCGTCACCACGGGCACGGCGTCGGGCAAGTCGATGTGCTTCAACCTGCCCACCCTGGACGTGCTCTGCCGGGAAGCGCGCGCTCGCGCGCTGTATCTCTACCCGACCAAGGCGCTCGCCCAGGATCAGGCCCGCGCGCTGGCGTCGTTCGGGCTGACGAAGCGGGTGCGCCCGGCGATCTACGACGGCGACACCCCGCGCGAGGCGCGCGCCCAGATCCGCAAGAGCGCCAACGTGGTGCTGACCAACCCGGACATGCTGCACGTGGGCATCCTCCCCAACCACGCAGCCTGGGCGGACCTGTTCGCCAACCTGGCGGTGGTGGTGATCGACGAGGCCCACGTCTACCGCGGCGTGTTCGGCTCGCACGTGGCCAACGTGCTGCGCAGGCTGCGCCGCATCGCGGCCGCCTATGGCACGCAACCGCGCTTCCTGCTGACCTCGGCGACGATCGCCAACCCGGTGGAGCTGGCCGAACGCCTGACCGGCCTGGAGGACGTGCGCCTGATCGACGACGACGGCTCGCCGACGCCGCAGAGGCGGATCGCGGTGTGGAATCCGCCGCTGACGGATGAGAGCCTGGGGACGCGGCGCTCGGCGCTGGGCGAGGCGGCCGAGCTGCTCGCGCGGCTGGTGCGCGACGGGGCACGGACGATCTGCTTCATGAAGTCGCGCAAGGGCGTGGAGGTCCTGAGCCGGCTGGTCAAGCAGGACCTGGAGGGCACCGATCCGGAGCTGGCGGAGCTGGTGGTCCCCTACCGCGCCGGCTACACCCCCCAGCAGCGCCGCGAGCTGGAGGGCCGACTGACGCGCGGGGAGCTGCGCGCGGTGATCACCACGGACGCCCTGGAGCTGGGCATCGACATCGGCGAGCTGGACGCGGCGGTGGTGGTCACCTTCCCCGGCACCGTGGCCTCGCTGCGGCAGATGTGGGGGCGCGCCGGTAGGCGCGGACGGGGCCTGGCGGTGTACGTCGCCGGGGAGGACGCGCTCGACCAGTTCTTCTGCCGCCACCCCGAAGACTTCCTCGACCGGCCGGTGGAGGCGGCGATCCTCGACCACGAGAGCGCCCTGATATTCCGCCAGCATCTGCTGTGCGCGGCGCACGAGGGCCCGCTGGACGCCGAGGACGCGGAGTTCCTCGGCCCGCGCTGGGAGGCGCACGCGGAGCACCTGGAGAGCGCCGGCGCCCTGCGCCGGCGCGGCGCGATGCCCACGAGCGCCTACGTGTCGCGCCAGCCCGGCGGCTACCCCGCGGCGGAGGTCTCGCTGCGCTCGGCCTCGGCGGAGAGCTTTGCGATCGTGGATGTCTCCTCGGGCGAGCTGCTGGGCTCGACGGAGGCGGCGCGGGCGCATTCGACGGTTCATGAGGGCGCCATCTACATGCACATGGGGCGCTCCTACGAGGTGCGCGAACTGGACCTCGAACGCCGGCGCGCGCTGGTGGCGCCGTTCGACGGCGACTGGTACACGCAGCCCAAGTCGCAGACCGACACGGAGATCGTGCGTCTGCTCGACCGGCGCGAGACCCTGGGCGTGACGCTGTCCTTCGGGGAGGTGAGCGTCACCGACACGGTCCTCGCCTACCAGCGCAGACGCCTCTCAGACCACGCCCAGGTGGACATCGTGGCGCTCGATCTGCCCTCGACGAGCTTCTCCACGCAGGCGCTGTGGTTCGAGCTCAACGCTGGCGAGCTGGCCGAAGAGATCTCGATGGAGGCGCTGCTCGGGGCGCTGCACGCCACCGAGCACGCCCAGATCGCGGTGCTGCCGCTGATCGCCATGTGCGACCGCTGGGACATCGGCGGCCTGTCCACCAACTACCACCCGCAGACGGGGACGGCGACGATCTTCCTCTACGACGGGCACCCGGGCGGGATCGGCATCACGCGCACGGCCTTCGCGCGCTTCGAGGAGCTGTGCGGCGACGCGCACCGCCTGATCGCCGAGTGCCCGTGCTCGAACGGCTGCCCGTCGTGCGTGCAATCGCCCAAGTGCGGCAACCTGAACGAACCGCTCTCCAAGGCCGGCGCGCGCGTGCTGCTCCAGCGGCTGCTGAGCGCCGCCCGCGAGCCGGCGCTCACCTCCCCGCTCTGAACGTCCGCGCCGGTTGTTCAGGGAGGCAGCGGTTGGCCGCGTCACAATGACCGCTTCGCGCCCGTCCCGGACGCGTGCCGCCCCGCCTCGCGACGCCCCAAAGACCATGTTCAGCGCTCTGAAGAGACCCACATCCGCCCTCCTGCTCGCCTGCATGGCGCTCGCGAGCACCGCGGCGGCGGCGGAAGCGCCCCCCACCCGGTCGCTGATCTTCGAAGGCCCCGGCGGCCGCACGCCGCTGACGCGCTGGACGCTGCGCACGGATCCGGCCGACCGCGGGCTCGCGCTCGCCTGGCAGCGGGGCGGCTTCGGCGGCGCGTCGGTGGGCGTGCCCAACGACGTCAACCCGGTCAACTACAGCGGCGGCGCGGGCGCGCGCAACTACGAAGGCTCTGTCGCGTGGTATCGCACGAGCTTCCGCGCCCCCGCAGCGGGCGAATATGCCCTGGACTTCCAGTCGGCGAACTTCCAGGCCACCGTGTGGGTGGACGGGCGCGCGCTCGGCTCCCATCGCGGCTCCTACCTGTCCTTCGAGCTGCGAAGCAGGCTGGCGGCGGGCGCGCACACGGTGGTCGTGCGGATCGACTGGCGCGATCCGGCCGAGCAGTCGCGCGAGGGCTTTCACCGCACGTGGTTCAACTGGGGCGGGCTGAACGGCGAGGTGGAAGTACGCGCGATCGGCCCGAGCGAGCTGAGCAGCCCGACGGTCCAGACCACGCTCACGCCGGATGCCCCCGACGCGGCGCGCGCGACGGTCAAGGTGAGCGTGCGCGTGCGCAACTACGGGGCGAGCCGCACGATCGCCCCGGAAGGCTCGCTCGCGGGCGCCGGGCAGACGATCCCGCTGGCGTTCGAAGCAGTGACGCTCGCCCGCGGGCAGTCGGCGACGGTCACCGCCCTGGCGACGGTCTCCAAACCGGCGCTGTGGTCGCCGTCCAGCCCGAGCCTCTACCAGCTGACGCTGGCCCTCGGCAGCGAGAGCAGCTACTCGGCGCGAGTCGGCCTGCGGCAGCTGAGCTGGCACGGCGGGCGCCTGTATCTCAACGGCCGGCACCTGCTGCTGCACGGCGCGACCGTCCAGGAGGACGCGCGCGGGCACGGCGACGCCCTGACGCCCTCCGATCAGGACGCGATCGTGGGCGAGCTGAAGGCGCTCGGCGCGAACGTCGCCCGCGCACAGCACCCGCTGGACCCGGCGCTGCTGGAAAGGCTCGACGCGGCCGGCATCCTGGTGTGGCAGGGGATCGGCCCGGTGGAAGGCGCCGGCAACTGGTATTCGAGCACGCCACAGCTGCTGGCCGAAGCCGAGCAGCAGGCGCGCACGGCGGTGCTGGCGGCGCAGCTGCACCCGTCGGTGTTCGCCTGGAACCTGGTCGACGAGCTCGCCGGCAACGGGCACGACGGCGCGGAGGTCCGCTACGTGCGCACCATCTCGAGCTGGCTGCACGCGCACGATCCGACCAGGATGGTGGCGGTGGACGTGTGGGGCGATCATCCGCCGCAGCACGCGGGCGCGATCTACTCCGAAGCGGACGCCGTCGCCGAGACGGACTACTCGGGCTGGTATGACAACCCCACCGCCAGCCCCGAGCAGCTGGCCGCGCTGATGCACGCGCGCCTGGCGGCGATGGAGCGGACGTTCGCGGGCAAGGTGCTGGTGATCAGCGAGTTCGGCGCGGAATCCAACCGCCTCAACGCGCCCGGGCGCGCGGGCAGCTACGCCTACCAGGCACACCTGCTGGCCGCGCACATAGCCATCTACGAGGCCGACCCCAAGCTGACCGCCATGCTCGTGTGGGTGCTGCGCGACTATCCCCTGACGCCGAGCTTCCAGGGCGGCTCGATCCACGGCGTGCTACCCCGGCTGAAGCTGATCGAAGGACTCAACCAGAAGGGCCTGTTCACCTACGGCGGCCAGGCCAAGTCCGCCGTGGGAGCGGTGGCGCGGCTGTTCGACGCGCTGCCGAAGGCCTGAGGCGGACGCCGGCGACGCCCGCGGGGGCGCTCGGCCTAGGCGGCCAGGAGCTGGTAGATGCGCACCTGCCCGACAGAGGCGGGAGCGAGGAACGAGCTGACCTCGTATGTCCTGCCGCGGTAGGAGACAGGGCCGCGGCTCGGCAGCCTGGGCGGTCCCGGGCGGGTGCTGCCGGCGAGCTGGCGTGTGCCTGCGCGGATGTAGATCAGCCCGTCGGTGAGCGTCCTGACCAGCTTGATGTAGGCAGAGAAGCTGGCCGGGGAGAGCTTGAAGCGGCGCGAGATCAACTGGGCGACGCGCCCCAGCTCGGCGCTCTTGATCACCGCGCAGCTCCTGGCCGACAGCGAGCCGGGCACGGGCACCAGCAGCGAGATGCGCAGCGGTCCGCCGGGGAAGGAGCGGGCGTTGAAGGAGAACGCCTCGTAGTCCACGCGCCTGTAGGTGACGGGGCCGTGCTGGGGAACGCTCGCCGGGCCCGGCGCGAGCAGTCCTTCCACGGGGATCGGCGTGGATCCCGCGCGCAGGATCAGCGGCACGCCCAGGAAGCGGGTGACGAGCTTCACGTAGCCGACGTCGTCCTGCACGGAGAGCACGTAGTGGCCGACCGTGCGGCCGTGGAGCCGCAGCGTCCCGCTGACCGGAGCGAGTATGTAGGGGCCGCCGACGTCGGCGAGCACCGTGGCGCCGCGGCTCACACGCAGGCGCACGACGTGCGTGTGCGAGTAGACGAGGCTGATGACGGCCGCGTTGACCGCCGCGCGGTTGCCGGCGGCGAGGGCGCTCAGCAGCGGAGCGAAGCCCTCGACCTGGCGCTGGTCGATGCGCGTCTCAAAGCCGGTGAGCTCGTCGGCGTAGATCCGCGTGGCGACCATGCCCGCGGCCCTGGCGAGCACCTCGGGCGCAGCAGGCCCGCAGACGGTCCTTGCGGGGCTCGGCGCGGTGCTGGTGGCGGTCGGCGTGCCCGCCACCGTTGCGCGGCCGGGCTCGGCCGAGGCACCGCAGGCGGTGAGGCCCAGCGCCAGGATGGCCGCCAGCAGGGCGCTCGGTGCAGGTGTCCTGGCGCGAAGCTTCACGCCATCACGTTATCCCTGATTGCCGCGCGCGATTCTGCGCAGGTCGATCGTCTCATCGTAGAGCTTGGCGTCGACGCCCTCCTCCAGCGCGATCTCGCGCAGCGGGCGCCCGGAGGCGGTGGCCTTCTTGACGATCACGGCGGCCATGTCGTAGCCGATGGCGCTGTTGAGCGCGGTGGCCACGGCCAGCGTGGCCCCCGCGGAGGCGTCGGCCCCGGCCCTGTTGACCTGGATGCCGTCTACGCACTTCTCGGCGAAGGCGCGGGAGGCGGCGGACAGAAGCCGCAGCGACTGCAGCAGGTTGCGGGCGATCAGGGGAATGCGAACGTTGAGCTCGAACTGGCCCTGCAGCCCGCCGACGGTGATGGCGGTGTCGTTGCCGATGACCTGGGCCGAGACCTGCAGGACGACCTCGGGGATCACGGGGTTGACCTTGCCGGGCATGATCGAGGAGCCCTTCTGCAGCTCGGGCAGGAACAGCTCGCCGATGCCGGCGCGAGGGCCGGAGCCCATCAACGCGAGGTCGCCGGCGATCTTGGTGAGCGAGACGGCCACCACCTTCAGCGCGCCGGAGAGCTCGACGAGCGCGTCGCGGTTGGCCTGCGCCTCGAACGGGTCGAGGGGGGCGGCGATCTGCTTGAGGCCCGATTCGCGCTTCAGCCGCGCGCGGACCTTCTCGGCGAACCTGGGGTGCGTGTTCAGGCCGTTGCCCGTGGCGGTGCCGCCGAGCGGGATCTGCCCGACGTGTACGAGCGCCGCCTGCACCCGCTGCTGCCCGAGGGCCATCTGCGCTGCGTAGCCGGCGAACTCCTGCCCGAGGGTCACGGGCACGGCGTCCATCAGGTGGGTGCGTCCCGCCTTGACCACGTTCTGGAAGCTCTTGGACTTCCTGGCGAACGACCGCTCGAGCTGCTTGAGGGCGGGCAGCAGCTCGTTCTGGGCGACGTCGAGGGCGGCGAGGTGGACGGCGGAGGGGAAGACGTCGTTGGAGGACTGGCCCATGTTGACGTGGTCGTTGGGGTGCACGCCCTCGCCGGCCAGCCGGCCGATGACCTCGTTGGCGTTCATGTTGGTGGAGGTGCCGGAGCCGGTCTGGAAGACGTCGATGGGGAACTGGCCGTCGTGCTTGCCGGCGGCGATCTCCTTGGCGGCTTTCTCGATGCGAGCGGCGCTGCGCTGGGAGAGCAGGCCGAGCTCGCCGTTGACGGCGGCGGCGGCGCCCTTCAAGCGCGCCAGCCAGTGGATCACCGATACGGGAACTGTCTCGCCGGAGATGGGGAAGTTCTCGACGGCCTTGGCGGTCTCTGCGCCCCACAGCTGCTGGTTGCTCGGCATTTGGTCTCCTCTGAAAGCGGCGGATCTCGTGGAAAGGACTCGCCCGGCCGGCCGTCCGCAGGCCGGCGCGCCGCGCGTCGCGGCCCCGGCACACTGCTCGGGGGGCCTGAACCCTATCCGCAGAACGCCGCCAGCTCGCGGGCGAGGCCGACGGGGTCGTCGTAGGCGATCAGGAAGCCGGTGCTCTCCAGCACGCGCAGCTGGCCGCGAGGCAGCGCCCGCAGCGCCTCTTCGGCGGTGGCCAGCGGGTACATCGGGTCCTGGTCGGCCCACAGCAGCAGCACGGGCATCTCCAGGCGCGGGTACAGGTCGAGCAGGTGCGGTTGCGCGCCGCGCGGCCAGTGCCGGGCGCACTTGCCCCACGAGCGGGCGAGGCTGGAGTCGCCGGGAACGTCGGCGAAGGCGTGGCGCAGGAGATCCGCGGCGGCGGGGTTGCCGCGCACGGACAGGCGCGCGCCGCGCTCGGGGCTGAAGACGGCGCGGGCGCCGTAGGAGAGCAGGCTGTCCAGGCCGGGAACCGAGGCCGCCTGGGCGGCGAGCTGCCAGGCCGCGCGGATCCTCCCGTGGGCGGGCGGCGCGTGCAGGCGGTTGGGCATGAGCACCAGCCGGGAGGGCCGCACGCACCCGCGCAGGACGGCGTGCATGAGGATCTCCGCGCCGGCGTCGTGGCCGGCGAGCAGCGGCCTCGGCCCGAGCACCTCGGCGGAGAAGCCGCCGAGCACCTCGGCGAACCAGTCGAGCGTGTAGGGATGGCGCGGGCGGTGCTCGGAGTCGCCGTGCAGAGGCAGGTCGGGGAGCACCACGCGGAAGCGGTCGGCGAGCTGCTCGACGGCGGGCTCCCACTCCTTGTGGGAGAGCAGCCCGGAGTGCAGCAGGGCGAGCGGCGGGCCGGCGCCGAGCTCACGGTAGGCCACGCGGGCGCCGTCGGGGTGGTGGTAGAGGCGCAGGCGCACAGCTCCATCGTAGGATCGA
>DAINPC010000054.1:0-11342 GCA_036743695.1 Solirubrobacteraceae bacterium
GGGGCCGCTCCGTCGGCGGACTGCGCGTCGGCGATCGCCGCCGTCGCGGCGAGCGGTCCGTCAGCCGCCGCTGCGTCGGTCGCCAGGGACGGTGCGGCGGTCGCGGCGCCATCGCCGTCGGGCTCGCCCGCGAGATCCTCGCCCACCCGTCCTGCCAACACGGCTTTGGAGGGGGCCATCATCATGGTCATGTTGCGTCCTTCCTGCATCGGACGCTGCTCTACCACGCCGAGCTCGGCCAGCTCCGCCGCCAGCCGATCCAGGATCATCGTCCCGCGCTCGGGGTGGGTGACCTCGCGCCCGCGGAACATGATCGTGACCTTGACCTTGTCCTTGTGCTTGAGGAAGCGCTCCACGTGGTGCTTCTTGGTGTCGTAGTCGTGCTCGGCGATCTTCGGCCGGAACTTGATCTCGCGCACGGTGATCTGCTGCTGGTGCTTGCGCGCCTGCTTGAGCTTCTGGGCCTGCTCGTACTTGTACTTGGAGTAGTCCAGCACGCGGCAGACCGGCGGGCGGGCCTCCGGAGCCACCTCGACCAGGTCGAGCTCGCGCTCCTGGGCGAACAGCAGCGCGTCGGCCGTCTTGAGCACGCCGATCTGCGTGCCCTGGTCGTCGATCAGCCGCACCTCGGGCACGCGGATGCGCTCGTTGACCTTTGTCGTGTCCCGCTCGGGCGGGCGCCGGTCGAACCTGCGGGGGACCGGCACTAGCTTGTGTAGCCAGGCGTCAAGTGAATGCTAGACGCGGCGCGCTGAGGATTTGCGAGGCTTCAATGCCGAGGAGTATAGCTCGCCACGGAGGCGCTGTGCGAACTGCTCGACGGACAGGCTGCCCACGTCTCCGCCGTGGTGGGCGCGAACAGCCACCGCCCCCTCGCCCTGCTCGCGCTCGCCCACGACCAGCATGTACGGGACCTTGCGCAGCTCCGCCTCGCGAATCTTGCGACCGATGGACTCGTTGCGATCGTCCAGATCCACCCGCGTCTCCTCGCCGCGCAAACTGTCTCTGACGGAGGCGCCGTAGTCGTTGAAGCGCTCGGAGACCGGCAGCACGATCGCCTGCACGGGCGCCAGCCACAACGGCAGCTCCCCCGCGTAGTGCTCGATCATCACGCCGATGAAGCGCTCGTAGGAGCCGAACAGCGCGCGGTGGATCATCACCGGGCGATGCTCCTGGTTGTCCGCGCCCGTGTAGCTCAGCTGGAAGCGCTCCGGCATCGAGTAGTCCAGCTGCACCGTCCCCAGCTGCCAGGAGCGCCCCAGCGAGTCGGTCATGTGCATGTCGATCTTCGGCCCGTAGAAGGCGCCGTCGCCCGGATTGAGCTCGTAGTCCAGGCCGAGCCGCTCCAGCGAGCGCGTCAGCTTCTGCTCGGCGCGGTCCCACATCTCCTCCGTGCCCACACGCTGCTCCGGGCGCGTGGAGAGCTCCAGGCGCACGTCGAAGTCGAACAGCGCATAGGTGTCGAAGGCCATCTCCAGAGCGCCCCCGACCTCGTCCTCCACCTGCTCCTCCGTGCAGAAGATGTGCGCGTCGTCCTGGGCGAAGTGGCGCACGCGCAGCAGCCCGTGCAGAACGCCGGAGGCCTCGTTGCGGTGCAGCAGGCCGGGCTCGAAGTAGCGCACGGGCAGGTCTCGATAGGAGTGGCGGCTCGAGCCGAACAGGTGCGCGTGGCCGGGGCAGTTCATCGGCTTGACGCCCATCTCGCGCTCCTCGACCTTGACCGTGAACATGTTCTCCCGGTACTTGCCCCAGTGCCCCGAGGTCTTCCACAGCTCCGCGTCGTAGATCTGCGGCGTCTTGACCTCGCTGTAGCCGCGCTCCTGGCCCATCTGGCGCGAGAGCCGGACCAGCGCGTTGAACACGCTCGTGCCCGGGGGCAGCCAGAAGGCGGCGCCCGGTGAGACGTCCGAGAACATGAACAGCCCCAGCTCGCGGCCGAGCTTGCGGTGGTCGCGGGCCTTGGCCTGCTCGATCCGCTCCAGGTGCTCGCCCAGCTCGGACTTGGAGAAGAAGGCCGTGCCGTAGATGCGCGTCAGCATCGTGCGCTTGGAGTCCCCGCGCCAGTAGGCGCCCGCCAGCGAGCTCAGCTTGAACGCGCCGACGGTCGCCGTGCTGGGAGCGTGGGGGCCGCGGCAGAGGTCCGTGAACGGGCCGTTGGTGTAGAGCGAGACCGTCTCCAGCGGGTGGTCCGGGTCCGAGCCGCTGAGCAGGTCGTCGATCAGCTCGACCTTGTAGTCCTGGCGCTCGGCCAGGAAGCGCTCGCGGGCCTCCGCCACGGACACCTCGCGGCGCTCGAACGCCTCCGCCGCCTTGATGTGCGCGCGCATGCGCTCTTCGATCCTCGGGAAGTCCGCCTCCGAGAGCGCCGTCCCGTCGGGAAACTCGAAGTCGTAGTAGAAGCCGTCCGCGATCGGCGGCCCGATCGAGATCTTCACCCCCTCGTACAGCTCCATCACCGCCGCCGCCAGCACGTGCGCGGCGTCGTGGCGGATCAGCTCGAGCGCCCGGGGACCGCTCTTGGCCGTGAGGATCGCCAGCCGCGCGCCGGCGGGCAGCGGACGGGCCAGGTCGCGTACCTCCGCGTCTCCCCATGGTTGGCCGCCCTCCCCCCCCTTGCTGACCTCGACCGCAAGCGCCGCCCGCGCCAGCCCCGGCCCGATCGCCGCGGCCGCGTCGGCGCCCGTCGCGCCGTCGGGCAGCTCGAGCGCCTTGCCGTCGGGGAGTGTGGCCGTGAGAGCCATCGCAGCGCTGGAGGCTACCGCCCCGCGCGCGAGGCTCTCAGGCGAGCTGCCAGAGGGCGTCGTCGCCCAGCGCCTGGCGCCGCACGGCGCCCGCTCCGCTCAGCTCGATCAGAGCCTGCTCGGCGGCGGCCCGGTCGGGCTGCTGGTTGTTGTGCGCCATGATCGCAGCCACCTCCTGGGTCACCAGTCCCGCGGGAAACAGCCGCAGCGCCTCGATCGCCTCGGCGGGCGGCTCGTGGCGCTCCAGCGTAGGGTCGAGGTTGGCGATCAGCACGTCGTAGGCCTCGACCGGCTGGAAGCCGCCCGCCTCCAGGCGCCGGCCGTCCTGCGCCTGGAAGATCAGCGACGGAGCCGAGTAGCGCACCGGACCGTCCGTCTGGCGCGCCTTGCCCTGGAAGTGGGAGGGCCCGCCCTCCGCCGTGCGCGCCTCCCGCCTGTCCGCCTCGCATGCCGCCAGCGTGCGCTCGTCATCAATCGCCGCGATCACCTTCTCCACATCCAGCCCGCTGACGCGCTGGAGCGCCGTCGCGATGTCCGCGTCCTCGTCGAGCACCAGCGTGGAGGTGAACCAGCCGAGCTGCAGGGCGCGCAGCACCTCCTGCTCGCGGGTCGGATCGAGCAGGCGCGTGGCCACGATCGCCCGGCAGGCGCGCGCGGTCGCGGGGATCCGGGCGCGGGGCTCCGCCCGGAACGGCATGCCGTAGCGGCGGAAGAACAGGTCGCTGAGCGCCGTGCGCGTGGGCGTGTAGCCGGCGTCCAGATAGTGCTGGGGGTCGTCCGCCAGCACGATCGCGACCAGGCGCCAGTCCAGCTGCTCGCGGTAGCGCCAGCGCAGAGCCACCAGCGCGGGACTCGCCGAGTAGGCCCACGGGCAGCCCGGGTCGGTGAGCTCGGTGACAGCGATCCTTCCCACGTCCACAATGATTGCACGTGCAACCAATGCATGCCTTCCGGCCCGCGCCGCCGCGACCGCCAAGCTCCGCCGCCGGCGTGAGCAGCTGAGAGCGTTTCGAGCGACGCGACTGAGAAACACCCCTACAGACAATCGTCTGCTTCTGCGATCATCGTGCCCATGAGCAACGACCAGCCGCTGTCCATCTCCATCGCGCTGTCCCCCGCGCAGATCGACGAGGTCCTGCGCGCCGCGTCCAACAGCCGCGCGCCCAGCCTCTCCACCCTGATCGCCGACTCCCTCAGCGCCCCGCTGCACGCACGGCAGGCCCGCTCGGGTGCGTCCGAGCCGGCCGGCGAGGAACGGCAGCTGACCGCGGGCTACCTGCCCAACGACACGACCGACCCGCGCCTGTCGCGCTCGCTGCTGCGCGGCCTCTCGATCCTCACCTGCTTCGGTCCCGAAGGCGACGCGCGCGGGATCGTGGAACTGGCCGGGGATCTAGGCATGAGCCCCAGCACCGCCCACCGCTACGCGCTCACGCTCGTCGAGCTGGGACTGCTGGAGCGCTGCCCCAAGACGCGCAAGTACCGGCTGCCCGGCACCGCCGGCTGACAGCCCCACCGCTGCAGCGCGGCCGCCGGTCCGGCAGAAGCCGCGCGCCCTCGAATCGGCTGTCAGAGACAAGAGCGGCCGGCACCGGCGCGACGCGCGCGCCTGTGCCGACCGGCCAGCGCCTTCTGTGGGGATGGCGTGACAGCAGCACGGTACCAGCAGTCAGCTGACTGGATCTTGCTACTCGCGAACTGCAATGTTTCTGATTGTGTCGGCTCCCATGCAGGCGGATGCAGCGCTCGCGGCAACCCTGCGACGCCTGCGCACGGAGCGCGGCTATACACAGGAGGATCTCGCCCACAGGGCCGGCCTGACGGTCGCCGCGTTCGCCCGCATCGAGCGCGGCAACGCCAACCCCACCTGGACGACCGTCAGGCGCATAGCGGCAGCCCTGGAGATCAGCCTGGCGACGCTCGGCGAGAAGGTGGAAGTCGCCCGGCGCGCATAGGGCGGGCTCAGCCGAGGCGACGCTCGAGGAAGTCCAACAAGGCGCCGGTGGCGCGCTCGGGCTCATCGTCCCACACGAAGTGCCCCGCGTCCGCGAACACCGCCAGCTCCGAGCCGGGCAGCTCCGCGTGGAAGCGGTGCGCCATCTTCACGCCCGCGAATCTGTCCTGCCCGCCCCACACGATCAGGGTGGGGACGCCCAGCGCGGCCACGCGGCCGTCGTAGGGAGCGAGCTTCTCGAAGTCCCCGGAGCGGTAGAGCTCCAGGTGCCCGCGACGGCGCCGATCGTCGGCGAACGCCTTCCAATACTGCTCGATCGCCTCCTCGCCCATGCCGCTGGAGACAGCGCGCATGGCGGCGGCGAATCCCTCGCGCGTGTACGAAGCGATCAGCCGCTCGCCCTCGCCCGGGGCGCGCATCACGTTCGCCAGGTCGTGCCAGCGCCGGTCGGAGAAGAACCCGCCGTCGGAGATCGTCAATGCGCTGACGGCGCGCGGGTGATCGCATGCCCATCTGAGCCCCACCATCACGCCCCAGTCATGCGTGACGAGCGCCACCGGGCCGAGCTGCAGCTCGTCCACGAAGCGCGCGAGCGCCTCCACGTGGCGCTCCCACGTCCCGGGCGGGTCCGGCTCGGAGTCCCCGTAGCCGGGGAGATCTGGCGCGATCGCGCGCCAACCGGCGGCGGCGAGGCCGGGGAGCACCTGCTGCCACATGTGGGAGGACTCCGGGTAGCCGTGCACGAGCAGCACCGCCCGCGCGGCGGAGTCCCCGGCCGCGCGATAGGCCAGTCCCGCTGCCTGCCCCACGCCGTCCACGCGCAGCATTCTATGGGCTACGTAGTTGACCACCCGAAAGTGCGGGCTCCTCCAGAGGCGCGAGCGCGGGCGTGACCATACCGTCGTGCCCACAGTGCTCCTGATGCTCTGCTCAACGGCCTGGCTGACGATCGTGGCGTTGTCCATCGGTGTGTGCCGAGCAGCGGCGCACGGGGATGGCGGCCACCAGGTCGGCCAGGCCGTGAGAGCGCCGCAGGCCCATCGCCGGCCCCGCCCGCGGCGCGCCTGCGAGCGGACCGCCCGCCGGCGCACGCCCGTCTGAGGATCGCCGGGGCGCCCGCGGCTCAGGGCTCAGGATGGCGCCGCCGGCGCCGCCGCTGGAACCTGCTGGGTGATGCAGTGGATGTTGCCGCCGCCGAGCAGGATCTCGCGCGTGGGTACGCCCACGACGTCGCGGTCGGGAAAGCAGCCGCGAAGCACATCGGCCGCGGCCTCGTCAAAGCGCGCGTCCAGCAGCGGGAACACGATTCGCCGCGTCCCGAGGTAGAAGTTGACGTAGGAGGCTGCCAGCCGCTCGCCGGCGCGGCGCGGCAGGCTGCCGGGCACCGCATCCACTCCCCTTGCCTCGTCCTCGCGGATCCTCAGCGGCCCGGGCGAGGGGATCCGAACGACCTCCAGCCGGCGCCCGCGGGCGTCGGTGGCGCTCTGCAGCCGCTCCAGCGCATCGCGTGAGATCGCGTGCTGCGGGTCGGTCTCGTCGTCGGTCCAACTCAGCAGCACCACGCCGGGCCTGACGAAGCAGGCGAGGTTGTCCACGTGCCCGTCCGTCTCGTCGTTGAGGACGCCCCGGTCGAGCCAGATCACGCGCTCGACCCCGAGATAGTCGAACAGGACCGCCTCGATCTGCTCACGCGTCAGCCGCGGGTTGCGGTTGGCGTTCAGCAGGCACTCTTCCGTCGCCATCACCGTGCCCTGCCCGTCCACGTGGATCGAGCCGCCCTCGAGCACGATCGGCGCGCGGTAGCGGGCGCAGCCCTCCACCTCCAGGACCTTCCGCGCGGCGCGCTCGTCGCGGTCCCAGGGAAAGTAGAGCCCGCCGTCGAGCCCGCCCCAGGCGTTGAAGCGCCAATCGACGCCGCGCAGCCCGCCGCTGCCGTCGACCACGAACGTCGGGCCCATGTCGCGCATCCAGGCGTCGTCCGTCGAGATCTCGACCGTGCGGATCGACGGGTGCAGCACGGCACGGCAGTGCTCGTACTGGGCGTCGGAGACCGCCATGGTCACCGGCTCAAAGACGTTGATCGCCTCGGCCACCGCCGCGTAGGCCTCCTGGGCGGGCTTGGCGCCCGAGCGCCAGTTGTCCGGGCGCTCCGGCCACGCCATCCAGCAGCCGGCGTGCGGCTCGAACTCCGCGGGCATCCGGAAGCCGTCCGCGGCCGGGGTCGAGGCGATGGTGGCGCTCACGGCACCACGACCGTAGCGGAGAGATCGCGCGCCCGGCCGCCGAAGGAGCGCTGAGCAAGGAGCGCCGAGTGCCTACAGTCCCTTCGCATGGAGGAGATCCGCCTGATCGCCGCACCGGGCGCCCCTGCCTCCCCGGCCCGCAGCCGCCCGCCGCGGCGCTCCCCGTTTCGGATCGCGGCCGTGCAGCAGCGCTGGCATCCCGACCCCGCCGAGCACGAGCGGGCGCTGGAGGCGGGGATCGCGCTGGCGGCGCAGGCGGGAGCGCAGCTCGTGTGCCTGCAGGAGCTGACGCTGAGCCCCTATTTTGCCGTGGATCCGCGTGGGCCGGCGGCGAGCGGAGTCCAGCCGGAGGAGCTTCCCGGTGGCGCCACGCACCGCTTCGCCGCGCGCGCGGCGCGCGCGAGCGACGTTCACGTCCACGCCTCCCTGTACGAGCGCGCGGAGGGCGATGACGGACTGGGCTACAACACAGCGATCGTCGTGGCCCCCGATGGGGAGCTGCTCGGGCGCACCCGCAAGCTGCACATCCCGGTGACCGCGGGCTACCACGAGGACCGCTACTTCCGGCCCGGTCCGAGCGAGGAGGAGCCGTTCCCGGTGGTGTCGCTCGGGGATGCGCGCCTCGGCCTGCCGACCTGCTGGGATCAGTGGTTCCCGGAGGTCGCCCGCGCCTACAGCCTCCAGGGCGCGGACGTGCTGGTGTATCCGACGGCGATCGGCTCTGAGCCGGACCATCCTGACTTCGACACCCAGCCGCTGTGGGAGAAGGTGATCGTCGGCAACGCGATCTCCAACGGAGTGTTCATGGTCGCCGTGAACCGCTTCGGCGGGGAGCCGCCGCTGCGCTTCTACGGCTCGTCGTTCATCTGCGACCCCTATGGACGCAAGCTCGTGCAGGCCCCCCGCGACGAGCCGGCGGTGCTGGTGGCCGACCTGGACCTGGACCAACGCCACGACTGGCTGGAGCTGTTCCCGTTCCTCACCACCCGCCGCCCCGACGCCTACGCCCGGTTGGTCGAGCCATCGAGCTGACCAGCGAGGACCGCCCCCGAAGCGCCGCGCCGCGGGGCGAGGCTGGAACGGCGCTCAGCGCAGCGCCGGTCGCGTGATCCGGCCGCCCACCGGTGCCCCGGCCAGCGTGAGCGCCTCGATCGCGCCCACCTGCGCTGTCAGGATCGCGATGTCGTCCGTGACGCGATCGTCGAGGTCGATCAGCTTCAGGAGCGCGTCGATGGCCCCCTGGGCGGAGGCGGGCGGGGTCAGCTCGAGCTGCTCGATCATCTCCTGGACGGTCACGATGCGCCTGGGCGCGTGAGCCTCGGAAAGCCCGTCCGTGTAGAGCGCGAGCGCGTCTCCGGGCTCCAAGGTCGTGGAGACTTCGCCGATCGTCGGGTCGGGGAAGATTCCCAGCAGCGTGCCGCAGCCCCCCAGCTCGCTGACCTGGCCGTCGGCGCGCGCGATCAGCGCGGCCGGGTGCCCGGCGAGGGCGAGCGTCAGCTCGACCGTGCGGCGGCGGAAGCGCAGGTGGGCGAGGATGGCCGTGGCGAAGCGCCCGTCGAAGTCCTGGTCGAGCATCGCCCGGTTGACCTGTGCCAGGACCCTCCCGGGAGAGCTCTCTTCGCGCGCGTAGGCGGCGGTGGTGTGGCGCAGGAAGCCCGTGAGCGCGGCCGCCTCTGCGCCCTTGCCGCACACGTCGCCGACGACCAGCCAGCAGCTCTCGCGGTCGCCGAAGGCGTCATAGAAGTCGCCGCCCACCTCCTCCCCGGCTCCCATCGGCCGGAAGTAGCTGGCGAGCTCCAGTCCGGGGATCACCGGCAGGACGGCGGGCATCAGGCTGCGGCGAAGCGTGCGTGCCACGCGCGCTCGCTCGGCATAGAGGCGAGCGTTGTCGAGCGCCATGGCGGCGCGGCCGGTGAGATCCTCGAGAACGGCCAGCAGGTCGCCGTCGTAGCGCGCGTCGCCGCGCAGCTGCCAGAAGGAGATCACGCCCTGCGTGCGACCGCGGGCGATCATCGGGAACACGGCCGCGGAGGCGTAGCCGGCTTCATGCAGCGAGCGCTCGTGCTCCACCGCGCCGTCCTCCGAGCGCACGGCGCGGTGGATCGCGTAGGGCACCCCTCCGGCCAGCACCTGGGCCACGGGATGTCCGTCGCTCAGGTCGAGCGGGAGCGCGGTGCGCGTCCGCTCCACCTCCGCAGCCACCGCCTGATCGCAGGCGGCAGCGACGGTGCTGCCGATCGACCCGCTCTCGTCCAGGAGATCGACCACGCAGAGCGCCGCCAGGTCCGGCACGGCCATGTGCGCGATCGTGCGCAGCGTCTCGGCGGGATCGAGCGATTTGTCCAGCTCGGCGCTCGCCGCGATCAGGATCTCCAAACGCCGGTGCTGCTCGCGCATGCGGTTGAGCGCGAAGTGCACCACCGCCGAGGTGAGCAGCGCCAGCACCACCCCCACAACCGCCGCCGCCCCGAACATGGTGGAGATGTGCGATTCGTAGAGCACCGGAGCCAGGAAGGCGAGCAGCCCGGCGGCGGACACCAGCAGGAATCGGCCGCGCGGCTGGAAGGCCGCGGCGTGGCCGATGGCGAAGAAGTAGATCAGCGCGAACGGGCTTCCGGCGCCTCCGCCCGAGGCGCACAGCACGGCGATGAGCGCCACGCCCCAGAGGTCCGCGGCGCACGCCAGGCGTAGGCCGCCCCAGCCGTGACTGGCGGCGAAGAACAGGAGAGCGGCGGTCAGCAGGGCGTCGAGCCCGACCGCCACCACGCCCGCGGGCGAGCCCACGTGCGGCAGCAGGGCCGCAGTGGCCGTGAGCATCGCTCCGACGAGATACAGACTGGCGGCGATGGCGATCGCCGCGCGGCCTTCGCGCTCGCCCTGCGCCTCAGCGGGCGCGGCCGCTACGGCAAAGCTGTCAACGAGAGCCATGTCTCCTCTCCCCCATCCCCCGACAATCCCGAGTCATCCTTCAACCCATCTAGACATATACGAACATTGTTGTGTCTTGAATCATCCCACGCGCAGCGCACCTCCGCCGCAGACGCTACGCCCGGTGCGTTTGAGGTGCGCGCGATCGGGGTACTCGGAATCTCGAGGCACATCCCCCTCTACAGCAGACGGCGCACCGCCACGACCGATTCCGAACGCTCGGTCGTGGCGGGAGGCCATCGCCGCCGTGGCTCGCAGCTCTCGCGCGCGCTGTCGTCGGCCCACGATGAGGCCCGGCGCTAGGCGCCGAGCGTCAGGACGATCTTCCCGCGGGTGTGTCCGGCCTCGCTGAGCTCGTGCGCCTGGCGGACCTCCGCCAGCGGGAGCGTGTGCGCGATCTCCACGCGCACCTCCGCCGCGGCCACGAGCCGGGCGATCTGAGCGAGCTGCTCGACGTTGGGGCTCATCACCAGCAGCTCCGCGCGCACGCCGCGCTCGCCGGCGGCCTGCTCGGGCGCGGCGCCGGCGATCGTCACCAGCGTGCCGCCCGCGCGGACTGTGGCGATCAGGGCCTGTGTGGTGTCCCCGCCGACGGTGTCGAACGCGACGTCGACCTCGCTCACCGCATCGCCGACGTCCTGGCGGGTGTAGTCCACGTACTGCTCGGCGCCCAGGCCGAGCACGAACTCGCGGTTGCGCGATGACCCGGTGCCGATCGCCCGAGCCCCGGCGTGCCTGGCGAACTGCACGGCGAAGTGGCCCACGCCACCCGCGGCGCCGGCGATCAGCGCGCTCTGCCCGGATTGGAGCGAGCCGCGATCGAACAGTGCCTGCCAGGCGACGAGCCCGGCGACGGGTATGGCGGCGGCCTGCTCGTGGCTGACGCCGGGCGGCTTCCTGGCGATGGAGGCGGCGGAGGCGCATGCGAGCTCGGCGTAGGCGCCGCTGCTGGCCAGCCCGAACACCTCATCGCCCTCGGCGAAGGCATCCGAGCGCGAGGCCTGGACTGTTCCCGACACGTCGCTGCCGAGCACGGCGGGCAGCTGCTTCGCCACCAGTCCCCGCCGCTGCTTCCACTCGATCGGATTGACCGACGCTGCGTGCACCCTGATCAGCACCTCTCCCTCGGCGGGCTCGGGACGCTCGACCTGCTCCAGCTGCAGAACGTCCGGGTCGCCCGTCTGGCGCATCAGCACAGCTTGCATGGGCCTCCTCGTCGATGGAGCCGCATGGGGACCAGTGTAGTAACGCCTCTCAGCCTCCGAGAACACGCACCAGCTTGCCGGGAAGCGCCTTGCTGCACTTCGCGCCCGTTGCGAGCGTCATTTCGACCCTGCCCGTCAGGTGGGCCTGTTTCGCGTTGTTGAGCTTCAGCTGCGCATTGATCTTCGCCGCACTCACTTCGGGGGCGCCTGCTCCGGCGCTCAAGAGAGCGGCTTTGCCTGAGAACGAGATGGTGTCACCGACCTTCGCCGT